>NZ_JAFLWG010000014.1:0-104452 GCF_017316315.1 Enterococcus sp. DIV1298c
AGGATCAAACTCTCATAATATGCTAGTTCCTCACAGCAATAGCTGATGTGGAACTGTAGTTCGAAATTTACTTTCGAACATCATAATAGTTCATTTGTTAAGCTCAATTTGTTTGCTAGCATATTGCTTGCTTGTTAAAAATGTTTGTTGTCTTGAATTGAATCAAGACGCCCTACACATTTGGTTTGTCTTACTTTGTTCAGTTTTCAAAGGTCTACCTGATAAATGAAACACAACTGCTTCAATTCATCATTTGTGATTGCCGTAGCAACTTTTATATCTTAGCAAATTCTCGAACGATTGTCAACTAATTTTTAAAAGTTTTTCGAACTCGTTTTTCACGAGGTCGTTTTAGCAACTCACTTATCATAACTCGTTGTTTGTTATTTGTCAACAACTTTTTTTGTTTTTTTCTTTACGAAATCAACATCTATAAATAGTCACCAATTAACCAACTTCGTTATATTATCATACTAAAATATGATTGTCAATAAAACTTTTAAACAAATTTCATGATTGTTTTCATGTTTTAGCAACGTTGACTATACTATCATTAAAAAAAAGATTGGTCAAGGTAAAATTTCACTTTCACTTCACCTAATCTTTTTTTATTACTCACCTTTCTTTTATTTCGTTTTCCTGATAATCGAAATAAGCAAAATCAGCATAGCTTCCGCCCTTTAGTGCCAGATCATGAACACCTATGCCAACAAAGTTTCCCGTAAAGCCACCTGATAGGGTCTGCACATCGATCCTTGCACCAACCTTTTCCCATGATTGCGAACCTTTCACATAAAATTGTCCACTCGTTCCTTCAACAACTACTTTAAGTATTGTTTCTTTTTCTGTTAGCGGATAAGTGTCAGCGCTAATCGTGACATGACCTTCCACTGCACTGAGTACACGAAGACATTTACCTACCTCTTCATCCCACGTCACACAACAGTAATAATAATTTTCTTCATTTAGAAAAAGAAGTAATCCTGCCATCTGGTTGAAGTGACTAGGCTGATATTCTAACTGTGTTTGGGCAACAAATGAAAAAGCGGTTTGTCGGATCGCTAATAAATGTTGATCAAACGTCGACTGTGGTGATTCACCTGCAATCATCCTTAGATAGCCATCTCGGCTAGTCAAATCGCACCAAGTTCTATCTGGCATGCAACGTCGAGCATTCCATCTTTTATTCATCGCCCCTTTAAAATCGTCGAAAAATCGCGGAATGATTTTTTGGATCACTTTTTCTTTTGTTGGAATAACTACTATTTCTTTTGGTTGATTCCCACCCTCTTTTATCCGTAACCATCCGTCTTCAGTCCAATACACTTCTTGGATCGCTGTTTCTCTACCTAAAATAGCAGATCCTTCGATTGGTCGAGTGCAAAGATGGACCATATACCAGCTGTTGAACTCTGTCTGGACTAAACTTGCATGTCCCGCACATTGTAAGGTTGATGTTGGATAGCCCCTAGCTGTCAACATAGGATTTTGGGGATCGACCTCATATGGGCCTAATAAATCACGACTGCGACAAACAGTTACAGCATGACCACTTCCAGTTCCTCCCTCAGCAGTCAATAAGTAATAGTAGTCGTTGATATAGTAAAGATGCGGAGCTTCCGTTTTTGCGAGTTCCGTACCTGGAAAAATCATATGAACTGGTCCAATCATTTGTTTTTGCTTTGGATCATATTCTTGGATGATGATCCCTGCCGATTTATTTGGTGTAGCTAGTCGAAAGTCCCATCTTTCATTCAATAGCCATTTTTTACCTGTGCGTGGATCATGAAAAAGCGATGGATCAAAGCCGCTACTATTTAAATAAATTGGATTTTCCCAAGGCCCCTCGATGTTCGTTGCGCTCATCATATAATTGTGCGCATCTTTAAAGGGACGTGCTACGCTTTTAACATCTGTATAAACAAGATAAAATCGTCCATCTGAGTAACTGATTTGCGGCGCCCAAATACTTCCGTTGATTGGATTCCCTTTTAAGGATACTTGATCCGTTAAAATATCTGTTTTATGTTCCCAATTGATTAGATCCGTCGACTCATAGACACGAATACCTGGTAACCATTCAAAAGAAGAAACGATCACATAATAATGTTCACCTACTTTCAAAATATTCGGATCAGGATTGAATCCTCGAATGATTGGATTGACTACTTTACTTTGAAACATCAGCTTCCCACCTCTGCTCTTTTTTTTGACGATACATACTTGAACCTGCTGCTAATAGATAGAAAAAGACAAATGGGAAAGCAATTAATTGCGTACCAATCAATAGAAGGATTCCTGACACTAAATAAATACTTGCCGCCACGAGACTTGCTTTTCCCTTTAACGAAATATAAAGAGCCAGACATAATCCAACCAACGAGAGGAAGAGACTTACACTAAACAAACCTGTCATCTTACGTAATAGCTCAAACGTTTCCTCTGCACTACCAAAGGTTTCTAGAGCAAGAGCATGATATGTTTCCCGAAAATTCGAAAGTGACATTTGATTGATCGTCACAGCGATTCCACCAAAAAACAACAAAGCGGTAGAACCACCGATCAAGCCAAAACTAATTTCCCATTTTTTTGTCATCTATTCTCTCCCTTTTCGATAGTCAGCCATGCGTCTCGGCAGACCCAGCCTTGATACCTATTATTTCTTTCATAAAAACGAGCGGTATGTCTATTTTTCTCTTCATCCCAATCATGCCAGCCATGTTGATGGACGTGTGCGCCTATCTCACACTTTTCAAATGTAACCTGTGCATAAGAACGCCATGGACGTCCTAAATAGACAGCAGATACGTCAACATCTGCGACAATGGCACAGGCATAAAAATAAAACCCTTGTTCTTGTTCCTTTGTCGTTGAAGCGGCTGTGATATAGCCATTAGAAGAACAAGGCAAACTATTGATAATACAATGGTCAAATACCGCATCTGCTCCACCAAAAATAAAATCAATCGTTCCTTCGATCCAACATCTTTCATAATATTGTCGGCAATACTTGCGTTCCTTCGTTACTGGTGTAAGAAAGAGGCGACCATCTTTTTGTGTCGGAGGCAACGGCCCCGTACATAGCGTGTCTTGTTGCCCAGATAAGCGACAATTCACCAACCGGACGTGATGCGCGTAATTGAACAGTGCGACTGCTTGCCCCACCTGATCTCCTGCGCCGGCTTGATTGATGATCTGTAGATTTTCGATATGAACATTTTCTCCTTCAAGAAATACTGTTGCTGTCCGAAATGTTTCTCTTTCTTCACCAGATGAAAGTTTTTGTTTTGCAGACCGATAACCAATGATTTGTACTTCTCCTTGCCCAAGCATTTGAAAATTAGACAATCGGCATTCGATATATTCACGATAGAGACCTTCTCGAATGATCAGGGTCTTTTTTGTGCTGTTCGGCAACGAGCCCAAATAATCGATCCCCGCTTGGATGCTCTGGTAATCTGCTTTTCCTGGGACTGGATCGATCACGATTTCCGTTTTCATCTATAGCTGCTCCTTTAAAAATGCTTGCCATTTGCTCCGCATCTCAAGTGTTTCAAAATGACCGCCATTCAAAGCGTATCCTTGAAAATTCGTCGGTACTCCAAGTTTTTGATAATACAGCGCCAAGTGTTTATTCAAGTGAGTGACACCTTCTGCTAAACACATGCGATCGTTTTTTCCTACTATAGTTAATCGTTTACGAGGTGCTATTTTCTGCTGGATCGCTAAAGTCGTATATTCCGTCAATAAATCAGGAACATAATAATAGTACCCGTGGCAGTCTAACATCTGGTGTTTCAATAAAGATTCGACTTCCACTTGACCGGCTAAGTCAATACATACTTTCACACGCTCATCTAATGCACTTGTCCACCAACTCAATAATCCGCCCATTGATAAACCGATCGTTGCAATACGTTGTGCGTCAATATCTTCCCGTGTTTCCAAGTAATCGATCAAACTAAGCACATCAAAGAGCCGCATCCCCCAAAGCGTTCGTCCTGTTAATAAGAACCGCTTAAAAAGTTCACTTTCAGCAACGCCTCCGCGTTCTTCAAATCCCCAAGCATCGATCGTCCACACACCATACCCCATACTTGTCAAAGCCTGCGCAAACGAAGGTTCCACAAAATAGGACGCACCTTTTAGTAATTCACTTTTTCCAAGCGAAAAATCACCGCCATGTGAATGCAGATAGATCACAACAGGTAAAGGTTCTTCCTTTTTTGTCGGATACACATAAATAGCTGGCACAGGTTCAAGGTCATTTAATGTTAGTTGATAGTACTCAATCACTTGGTCATTGGTAACTCTTTGCGATAAACAATTACCACTTGGCTCGGAGGAACGAGCGTCTCTTCCTAAATAATCGATCAACGGCATTTCATTGCGTTCCTTCTATAATAGATACATTTTTCTTATCCACCTCTGTCGCCCGCATACGTTTGATTGGGATATCTTCAGAGTCTTCAATCATAAATGCTGGTCCCTCATGCTGCTCGATCGTTATCTGTTGGAAAGAAATATGTTTACCAAACCGCACATAAAATCCTTGTTGGCGCATCGGTTCTAAGCCTGTCATCATAGCAGGCACTCCTGCTTTTGCATCTTTTGCCATTGAGATGTCGATGTGGTCGAACGAAATATCTTGGACTGCTTGTTCTGCTAACCCATAAATAAAACCAGCCGAAGCATGAACATTTCGAGCAGTGACCGCTGAAAAATGAACGCGCCGAACTTGTGGTGTCCGCTCATCGATTGGATATACTTCTTTGTCCCAGACGTATGGATCTTTTCCACGAGGTCCACAAAAATAATAGAGATTGATAACAAAAGGACAAAGCACTTGATCCATGATCACATTTGTTACTCGAATATCTTCGATGATCCCACCTCGACCTCGGCGGGTCTTTAATCGAATCCCACGATCCGTTTGTTGGAATATGCAGTTGGAAATCGTTACATTCCGAATCCCACCACTCATTTCACTTCCTAAAACTACGCCACCATGACCGTGGACCATTGTACAATTGGTGATCGTGATATTTTGACATGGCACCTGATCAACAGCATCTTCTGTACCCGCTTTGATGGCAATGCAATCATCACCAACATCGATATGACAATTACTGATATGCACATTATTACAAGATTCCGGATCGATACCGTCTGTGTTCGGCGAATCAGCAGGATTACAGATGGCTACATGATCGACAGTGACATCTTGGCAATGATTTGGATGGATGGTCCAACTCGGAGAATCGATCAACTGGACATCACGGATCGTTACTCGCCGGCAATGATCAAAACCAATCAATTTTGGTCGAGGATACTCAAGTGATTCATGGTCGTCTCGAAAAACGTGCCACCATTTCTGTCCGTTACCATCTAATTTCCCAAATCCAGTGATGGCAATATTTTCTGCTTGTTGCGCATAGATACATGAAGCGTATACCTTTTTAGGGACACCTTCCCAGCTAGACAAAATCTCTGGATAATGTGTCGGGTCGTCCGAAAATTTTAGCACTGCACCAGGAGAAAGATATAGCTCTACATTACTTTTCAGACACAATGGCCCCGTTAAGAACTGCCCACTTGGAACGGTTACTCTACCGCCCCCTGTTTCAGCGACTTGATCGATCGCTTGTTGGATCACTGTCGTATTGAGGATATCGACGGATGCACCTAAGCTTAAAATATTGATCACTCCGATACACCTTCCACTTCAACTAAAGCTTGTAAAAAGGCGCCGACACCTTTCTGATCATTACAGACGATTGGCTCGCTGATATAGTAGGCATAGGAACCATCTCGTTGATCCGCACCACCTAGTCCTGCCACTTGGCAATTTTTGTTTAAATTCAACCAACCTTCTTTTGTTTCTAAAACAAATTCATCGAATAATCCTTGATGAGATTTCTGCAACTGAGGAAGCCACGCTTCTTTTTCCAATATTCCTAAGCGAATCCCTTTTGCCATCGCATAAACGAACATACTACTACCTGAAGCTTCTAAATAATTCCCTTTACGAGTCGTTTCGGTTGTTACTTGATACCATGTCCCCGTTTCTGATTGATAAGGGAGTAATGCTTCTAATGTAGTTGTCAAAATTTGCACCAATAAGCGACAATCTACTTCTTCATGCAACAACTCGTAAGTATCGACAGCCGCCATCAAGTACCAACCAATCGAACGACTCCAAAAATGATGGGATAACCCCGTTTCTGCATCCGCCCAAGGCTGCTCCATCTTTTCATCCCACGCATGGAACAATAAATTAGTCTTTGTATCGAACAAATGCTGATAACTGACCTCAAATTGACGTAACACATCTTGATAGTCTTTTTTCGATGGAAACGTTTGGATAAATTCTGCATAAAAAGGCGCCCCCATGTACAATCCATCTAACCATATTTGCCAAGGATAGATTGCCTTATGCCAAAACACCCCTTCAGAGGTTCTTGGATGGCTCACTAATTGTTTGGCGCAAGTTTCTGCTGCTTTCCGATATTTCACATCTCCCGTTTCTTTATAAAGTATAAAGAACAGTTTTCCAGTATTGATATGATCAATATTAAACTCTTCCCAGTCGTAGCCTTTGATCGTGCCATCATCTTGTACAAAGTAGTCGATGTTTGTTTGAATGAAGTCTAAATACTTCTTCTTCTTTGTTTTCAGCCATAATAACTGAAATCCTTTCAAAACTACGCCATAATCATAAGACCATTTCCGATCATATCCTTTATCCTGATACAAATAGGGTGTACGCGCCATGATACTCTCTGCTAATTTCTCTGACCAATTCAATCTTCTTCCTCCGATCAATGCTTTTTAAGAAAGAAAGGACTATGATTCGAACGATGATAGCCCTTTTTCTTTCATTTTTTGATACATCTACTATTACTGTGCAGCTTTATATGCCTCTTCGTATTCTTTAGCGATTTGGTCGCCACCTTGGGCACGCCAGTTGCTGATTGCTTGTTCAAAGCCATCTTCATCTATTTGTCCCATAATATATTGAACCGTCGCATCGATCATGATTTTTTCAATTTCGGAACCAACTTCATTATTTTTCTCTGAATCTAATGGAACTGTTGGATCTAACACGACAAACTGTTCATTTTCTTTGACTAATTGATTCGATAATTCTTTTTCTGGATCCGCATCTTTAAACGAAAATGTGACTTCACTTGGTCTTGAACTAGACAATGGTTGTACTTCTTGTTGCCAAAGGTCCATGTCGATATATTCGATTGCGCCATCATCTTGCAATTGGTAATGCGTTCCTTCGATACCACCTGTCATCAACTTATACATATCTTCTTCTAATAATTCATCCACAAACTGAAGCAACTTCTTCAATTGCGCTTCGTCTTTGACTGAGGATTTAGGGAACGCCAACAATCCACCTACGCCATTTCCTTCTGACCAGACATGATAATCGCCATCTTCGCCATCTGAGATTTTATTTACTGGTACAAGTTCCATATCTGGTTGAATATCTTTCCCCATATTTTTTAAGTTTTTGATATCGATCATCCCGGTATAGATCCCCGTTTTCCCTTGAGCAAATTGTTCCTGTTGGTCTGTCTTTTGGGTCACAGCAAAGTCTTGCGCCAAGTAACCGTTTTCAAATAAATCTCTAGAGAAATTCATCGCTTTCATATATTCATCCGTATCAAATTCTGGAGTGAATTGCCCATTACTCTCTACTTTCCAGCCATTTGGGGCACCGTAATACGAAGTAAATAATTTGAAACTCGTATAACGGATATCACTTGGGGCACGATCACCAAAACCAACCGTATCATCGACACCATTACCGTCTGGATCATTTTCTGTGAATTGCTTCGCTACTTCATAAAGCTCATCCAATGTATCTGGCACTTCCAAACCTAGATTATCTAGCCAATCTTTACGGATAACTAAACCTGCACGAGCATAGTCTTTTTGCATAGGTACACCGTACAACGCCCCATCGATACTCGCCGCTTCGATTCGATCTTCTGATATTTGACTTAAATTTTTATAGTCAGCTAAATACTCAGAAACATCCCAGAATACTCCAGATTTCAAGGCATTTCGCACAGAGGAATTCTTTAGCATGGCAATTTGTAAGGTCACGATATCACCTAGTTCATTTGAAGCTAATGCAGTGGTCAACCGTTCTTCTTTTGATGCATCAGGGATCCAGTTGAACGTCAATTCTGTATTGGTCTTCTCTTCGATTTTATTAACGATCGTATCATTCGGTGGCGAAGCTGTATGTAAAATATTCAACCACGTGATCCGCGTTCTCCCATCCTCTGTATCTGCGGATGTATCACTAGAGTCATTGCCACAAGCTGACAAGGCAAGTATGCTGAGCAAACCGATCCCTGCTGTTACTAACGTTTTTTTCTTCATAATTGTTCTCCTTCACTGAATGTATTTTTATCTATTGTTACTTCCTTCTTTTTTAGGCGATCAAATAGTTGCACCGCTGTCCAAGTGATGGCAAAAAAGAAGAAGCTACTCCCCATGAACGTCAACATGCCAGGTACTAGGCGAATGATTGCCGCGTAGCTGCCAATAATGATCAATAGTAAAACGAGTGAATAATGTAACTGAGAAAAACCGAATAAGAAAGCCATTTTGATTTTATAAAACATTCCTTGCCACTGATAATGGGCCATAATTGGAAAAATATAGAGCGCAGACAGTAAGTAAAAAAAGCTGATGACCAAAATCACTACCCGTAAATACCAGTTTTGGATGTACGCAAGATCCACGTACAAAACGAAGGCAACTGCAAGATATAACCAACTGATCAACAACGTTTCTTTATAATTCTCTTTAAAATAATCAAAGTAAGTACGTGTCAGCGGAAAATCTTCTGATGAGCGTAACCACTTGCGGATGACTGCAACCATTGCATAAGAAGCAGGACCAAAAGTGAATAGTCCGAGTCCCAAAACGACTAATAATCCCCACAGAAAATTCAAATAAACGAGTTGCAGTAGTCTGATCAATTTTTTATTTGTGCTTTCTAACTTTTGCAACATGCTCTTACTCCTTTTCTAGTACACACCATCTTCACCTAGTTTTTTTGCAAGCTTGTTCGCAAGCACGACCATAAACAAGCCTACTACTCCTTTGAATAAGCCCATTGAGGTACTGAAACTCAATTGTCCGTTTTTCAATCCAGCAGTATAGATATACGTATCAAAAATTTCTGCTACACTACGGTTCAATGAATTGAGGAGTAAATACATATGTTCAAATCCTAAATCAAGTGTTTGTCCAATCTTCAAAATCAGTAAAGTGATGATCACTGGACGGATCGCCGGCAATGTCACATGCCATGTTTTACGTAAACGTCCTGCCCCATCCATTTCAGCTGCTTCATATAGTTGCGTATCTACTGCGGTGATCGCAGAAAGATAAATGATCGTCGACCAACCTAGTTCTTTCCAAATCACCTGTCCGATATAGACTGTTCGTGTCCAATCAGGAGAAGTCAAAAAACTGATTTTGTCTAGTCCGATACTTGCTAAAAATTCATTGATGACTCCGCCATCCACATTTAAAAAGACATAGGTGATCGATACGATGATGACCCAAGACATAAAATGCGGGATATAAATGATCGTTTGGATACTATTCTTGAATCGCTTGTTCGTTACTTCATTCAGTAAAAGCGAAAGAATGATCGGCATCGGGAAGAAGACAAAAATATTCAGACCAAACAAAATCAATGTATTTCTCAATAGCATAAAAAATGTTGGCTCAGTAAATAAACGAATGAAGTGTTTGAAGCCAACCCACGGACTGCCAAGGATCCCTAGGTAAGGTTGATAATCTTGAAAGGCAATCACTAAACCTCCCATAGGTAGATATCTGAAAACAATGAAATAAAGGATTCCCGGGAGAATCATCAAGTACAAAAATTTATTCGTTTTGATTCCAGCAAGCGTCTTTTTTCTTCTTTTTGTTCGTTCTTCCTTTTTTGATAGAGTAAATGAACCTAACTCTTTTTTTACACTTTCCATAAGCCCTCCTTGATAAACGTTGTGTGACTTTAATCGCTATCCACAGCATAAATGAATGAAAGCGATTCCGTATATAATCATTTTCACTGACATAGGCAATTACTTATCATCACTTATTTCAACGCTTACTGGCATCATTTGTCCGATTTTTAATGAAATGGCTTTTACATCTTTTGTAAACCGCCCGATCGATACTCCCTAAAAAATGATTATGTACGTAATTTCAGGCAGATGATAGATTGGAGGTACAAAATACTTATGTTTTGAAGGAGGGTTCTCTCTAAATGAAAAAAAAAGTTTCGCTTGGAGAAAAAAGCTTTACGATTTTTAATTCTATTTTCCTACTATTATTAGCTTTGATCTGTATCGTACCGTTTTTGAATATCATCGCCACCTCATTTGCCTCTACTCAAGAAGTCGTCGCAAAAAAATTCATTCTTTTCCCTACGACGTTTTCTTTAGATGCCTATCGCTACATCTTATCTACACCAACGATTTTTCGTGCCTTGGCTGTTTCCATTGGTGTTACTGGTCTTGGAACGATCGTCAGCATGTGCGTCACTTCATTGATGGCCTATGGGTTATCACGTAAATATCTTTTTGGACGAGGATTCTTCAATTTTATGGTCGTCTTTTCTATGCTTTTCAGCGGGGGAATGATCCCAACATTCTTAGTCGTCCGTTCCTTAGGATTGATCAATTCTTATTGGTCGATGATTTTACCTGTGACTGTCAACGCCATGAATATGATCATCATGCGGAACTTTTTTCAAGCTTTACCTAATAGTTTAGAAGAATCTGCCAAAATGGATGGCTGTACGGATTTTGGGGTCTTTTTTAAAATCATGTTGCCTCTTGCTCTACCTTCGATTGCGACGATTTCACTTTTTTATGCGGTTACCTATTGGAATACCTACATGACAGCTATCTTATATATCAATGATTCCTCTAAATGGCCGATCCAAATCTTATTACGTCAAATCGTGATCGTATCGAGCGGGATGCAAGCTGAAAGTAGTGCGGTCGATATCATCCCACCTGCACAAACGATCAAAATGGCTGTCATCGTCATTGCTACGGTACCGATGTTGATCGCTTATCCATTTGTTCAAAAATACTTTGTGAAAGGAGCATTGGTCGGCTCTGTCAAAGGTTGATCCTTTCATAACTAAAGATACGCATAAAAATAATGATTCATTTACCCAGCACGATCTAAGAAAATATCTTCTCATAGATCGTGCTGTTTTTCACAATTGTTTAAGAGCGATATTCCGGTTCAAAATAGTTTAGCCTTAACGGTTTTTCTTGCGGTATTCACCAGGTGTGATGGCTTCTTTCTTTTTGAAAAAACGAATAAAGTTTTGTGAGTTGCGGTATTTGAGTCTTTCTGCAATTTCTTTCACGGATAGAGTTGTTTCCGTCAGCCATTTCTTCGCGATTTCTAAGCGATAGTTTTGAATAAAGTCGCCAAAGTTCTCGCCGGTTTCTTTTTTGAATACATTACTCAGATAGTTGGGATTATAGTGCAAGCGATCTGCTACCATGTCCAGTGACAGATCACGATCATATTCGTTATAGATGATGTGGATCATTTTTTCTGATAATGATTTAAACTCCTGTTCCGTGATTTCTTGCGACCGTTGTGTGATTGGTTGAACAAATTGAGACAGCAGCACTTGCTCAAGTTCTTGAGGATGATAGGTGTGTAACACCTTGATATAGATTTGTTTCAACTCTTCAAACTGGGTAATATTCACCCCCAGTAGTTGCCCTAACTGAACAAATTCATTGACTAACCGAATGGCGACAACTTCTCGATTCAGCTTATTCTTGTTTTGAGTGAAAATCTCACTGATCAATTCATGAAGAAGCTGACTGACTTGTTCGTCTCCTGAACGGATTGCTTCAAATAAACGATTTTGTTTTTCCATCGGGTATTTGATCAATGTTTTTTCTTGCTGTTCTGAGATGATTTCATGGTAGAACACGATTGAATTTGGTCCAGTATTTACTCGATGATACAAGGCTTCTTTTGCTTGATCAACGGACTGTTTGCTTTCATTCAACGTAGTAAAACAATCACTGATCCCAATACTGACAGTCAATTTAAGATACTCTTGGATCATTTTTTGAATCTGACGACAATGAGCCATTACTTTTTTGTTTGCAAATGCTTCATCCTTGGGACTCCGATAAATCGTTGCTTGCATTTCTTCATTCAGTACAATAGGAATCATTCGTTCTTCTTTAGGAACGATCTCAGCAATCATTTGGTTGATTGCCAACAGCAATAGATCTCGTTCTCCCCCATGGCTATCTTCTAAAAAATCAATTTGAACGAGTGCTGTATAGTAACATTCGTTTTGCGAGTCGTAGTTGAACTGCTGTAACCGTTGATCCAATTCCCGCTTTTCTACGCGGTTTCTAAAAAGACTCAAGACAAATAATGTTTCTAATTGAGGTTTCTGAGTAATCAAGTTCGCGCTTAATAGTTCATTTTCACCGATCACTTGACTCACGGACTGAACGACATTCTCTAGTTTTTTCCCTGATAACCCTTCCGAATGGAGATTCAGCCGGTCTTGAATCTGACTGATCGGGCGGACATACCTTTCAGAAAAGATATAGGATAAGCCCCCGACTAAAATAATCAAAGTAAAGGATACAGTCGCTAATCCGATTTGCAGATTTTGGACAGTCGTTCTGATAGTTGCAGGATCGATCTCTAATTGATACTGCCATTGATTGTAATCAGATTGAAGCAAGATAAAATTTCGGCCGTTTCTTTGGATCACTACAGGTATATTCGCTTCCATATTTTTAGTCGTTATCCGCCCTTCTCCTGATGATTCAGTATCAGTAAAAAGAATTTCTTCGCCGTAATAAATCGTTAAACGATCGTCATTGTTTCGTTCAATGATCCGCTGTAGCGCCTGATGATCGATTGAAGCAAATCCTAACGCATACTTCTCAGTGACAGCTTTAGGCAATGCAACGACCATTTCGATCCCTTCAGTTTGCTTTGTCCAAAAAACTTGTTTCTCATGATCCACATACTGTTCTTTTAATTCAGTTACTTTTTGAGGTTCAAGTTGGTTCAATGAGCCATTCACGACACCCCATCCGCCTTTTAGGCTGACTAACTTAAACGCATTCTCCTCCATAGCGATCGTTTCAATAAAATTAAGTTCTTTTCGTACTTCGGAATAAATGGCGTAGTCGGTATGATTCAAGGGAGATTGAAATATTTCGGAGAAGTTTTTCGTGGAGCCATACGTGGCAAAAGAGTACTCGATCGTTCGAAACTTCCATTCTACATTGGTTTTGATTTGTTTTAATAGATTTTGTTTATCTAGTAAATAGTTCTCTTCAATCGATTCATACGTGTTGGTATAGATAAACAAGCTAAAGCCAATGACTAGTACCACACCGATAATAAAAATCGGTAAAAACATTTGATAAAACAACATTTTATTCTTCACGAAACTTTCTCTCCTCTCCAAATTAAAAGGCTTACATTTTGTGTAAAATTGATTATCTTCTAAAGCAATGAGTATCTTTACTCTTTCAGATTAACATACTACTATTTAAAAACATAAGTTTTTTAAATAGGATGAAACCTAATAAAATCAAGCCATATTGACTTGGATTTATATTCATATTACGATGAATGCGCTGACAAGTATTTGTCTAGATAGTAAAAAACAGAAATAGCATGAGTTATAAATAAAAAACATCTAAGCAGCGCAAAAGAGGATTATAACTGATATAAAATAACGAAAAAATGAAAAATCTTATTTAATTTTGAGATTTTCATTATAAAATTTTGTCTCACAGAAAGGAAATCACTCGATGGAAAGATTAACGAAAAAACAGTTCCCTAAAAATCAAGCTGCAATCACTTGTCTACAATTTGGTGAAGGAAATTTCATGAGAGGATTCGTGGATTGGCAGCTTCAACAGCTAAATAATCAAGGACTCTATCAGGGAAATGTTGCAATCGTCCAACCACTGGCTCACGGATTAAGCGAAAAACTAGCCGAGCAAGACCAGCTTTATACAGTTTTACTCCAAGGATTAGTGGATGGGCAAGTCATTGACACAACCGAACCGATCACGGTTATTGAGCGGACGATCAATCCCTATGAACAGTGGCAAGAATTCCTCGCATTAGCAGAAATCGATGAATTAGCCTTTGTTTTTTCTAATACGACAGAAGCTGGCATTACTTATCACGATGCCGATGCACACACCGATACGCCTCCAACAAGCTTTCCCGCAAAATTGACCGCCTTCTTGTATCATCGATTCAAAATGAATAAAAAGGGATTAACGATCATCCCCTGCGAATTGATCGATCGCAATGCGGAGCTTTTAAAAAAATTTGTCTTACAGTATGCGCAAAGTTGGGAACTTGAAACGGGATTTGTCGATTGGTTACATCAAGAAAATCATTTTTATTGCAGCTTAGTGGATCGGATCGTTCCTGGATTTCCAAAAGATGACATCGATGAACTGCACCAACGATTGGGTTATGACGATCAGCTGTTAGTCAAAGCTGAACCGTTTATGCTATGGGTGATTGAAGCACCAGAAGAATTGAATGAGCGCTTACCATTGAAAAAAGCAGGATTGAATGTTGTCTTGACTGATGATTTGACGCCTTATCGTGAGCGGAAAGTCCATCTTCTCAACGGTCCTCATACTGCAATGGTTCCACTCGGACTACTGGCGGGTGTCACAACGGTTGAAGAAGTGATGAAAGATCCTCTTTTATCTTCTTCTATCGACACATTAGTGACTCACGAATTGATCCCAATGCTGCAATTACCTGAAGAAGAATTATTGGCATACGCTAGACAAATCAATGAGCGTTTCTTAAATCCGTTTGCCAATCATCAATTACAGTCGATTGCTTTGAATAGCGTTGCCAAATTCCAAACACGCTTACTGCCTATTCTAAAAAAATACATCGAGAAAAAAGAAGATCTCCCTCCTTATTTAACTGTCTCATTGGCTGCTTTGATGTTACTTTATCGTTCCGATCATACAAACATCCAAGTAAACGATGAGCCAGAAGTACTCTCTCGTTTTACTGAAGCTTGGGCTGACCCACAGACTGCTGTTCTTCATCTATTAAAAAATCCAAGTCTTTGGGGTGAAGATCTATCCGTGCTCCCTAATTTAACAGAGGCAGTTTCATCTTATGTAACTCAGATTGATCAAAAAGGCATTCGTAATGTTTTACAAGAATTGAAAGGATGAAAAAAATGACTGATGTAGATTTCTCCACTAGAATCATCCAATTGCATCCACAGGATAGCGTGGTCGTGGCTACTACCACGATTCCAACGAATACAACACTTTATTTCAATGATGTTCACCTAACTACCTTTGAAGAAATTCCCTTAGGCCACAAGATCGCTTTGACCGATTTGAAGGCTGGGTCTGATGTTATCAAGTATGGCTATCCAATCGGCCACCTCGTGACGGATGTCAAAGCAGGTCAATGGATACATACGCACAATATCAAAACGAATCTTTCTGGTGAGGAAAGTTACCACTACCAACCTAAATCTCGCCCAATCGTCTATCCACAAGAAAATCGAACCTTTCAAGGCTATCTTCGTGAGAATGGAAAAGCCGGGATTCGCAATGATCTATTTATCGTTCCAACCGTTGGCTGTGTGAATGGAATCGCTGAATTGATCATCCAAGAATTTAAAAAACGTCATGCCGAGGACAATCCTTTCGATCATCTCACGATTTTAAAACATCCTTATGGTTGTTCCCAACTCGGTAAGGACCATGAGAATACGAAAAAGATTTTAGCTGATGCGATAAATCATCCGAATGCTGGAGGTGTGCTTGTATTTGGATTGGGTTGTGAGAATAATACGATACAAGAATTAAAGGCTAGTTTAAACAAATATAACGAACAGCGAGTAAAATTCCTAACCGCCCAAGATGTCACGGATGAAATCGCACACGGCGTATCTTTACTTGAAGAATTAGCAGAAATCGCACGTAGAGATTACCGTGTTCCTGTTCCTTTGGATAAACTCACGATCGGTTTGAAATGCGGAGGTTCGGATGGGTTATCAGGGATTACTGCCAATCCGTTGTTAGGTGCTTTTTCTGACTATTTGATTTCACAAGGTGGCAGCACGATTTTGACGGAAGTTCCTGAAATGTTTGGTGCCGAACAAGTACTGATGGCACGCGCTGAAAATCAAGAAGTTTTTGGATCGATCGTTCGTTTGATCAATGATTTCAAGCAATATTTTCTCTCTTATAATGAACCAGTCTATGAAAATCCTTCTCCTGGAAATAAAGCAGGCGGCATCTCGACCTTAGAAGATAAGTCGCTCGGCTGTACCCAAAAGGCAGGAAATTCAACGGTAGTCGATGTGTTAGCCTACGGTGAAAAAGTACGCAAAACTGGACTAAGTTTACTGGAGGCACCAGGCAACGATCTTGTCGCAGCTTCTGCATTAGCTTCTGCTGATTGTCAACTTGTCTTATTTACTACAGGCAGAGGTACCCCGTTCGGTTCTTACGTTCCCACACTGAAAGTCTCTACCAATACGCCTTTGTTCGAGCGAAAACAACATTGGATGGACTTCGATGCTGGCGATTTATTGACCCAACCAATGTCAGAGATCTTGCCTTTGTTTATTGATAAAATCATCCGTGTTGCCAGCGGCGAAGAAACAAAAAATGAAGCCAATGATGTGCGTGAGCTAGCGATTTTTAAAAATGGTGTCACACTCTGATTTTTCCAATCCTTACCTATTCTGAATTTGAAAGAAGTGAATCGAATGTTTTTATCTGATGATTTTTTATTAACCAATCAATGGGCAAAAAAACTATACCATTCATATGCAAAAAAAATGCCGATAATCGACTACCACTGTCATCTGTCGCCAAAAGAAATTTACGAAAACAAAGCTTTTACCAATTTGACCGAAGCCTGGTTGAGTGGCGATCATTACAAATGGCGCTTGATGCGAGCGTGCGGCGTTCCTGAAGAAAAAATCACTGGTCACGCCTCCGATTACGAAAAATTCTATGCCTGGTGCCAAACAGTGCCAAAAATCATCGGCAATCCTTTATATACTTGGACACACCTTGAACTGAAACGTTTCTTCCAAATCGATCTACTGATCAACGAAGAAAATGCCCTTAAAATCTGGGAACAGGCAAATAAACGCTTAACTGAACCAGCATTTCGTCGAAGAGAGATTGCAAAGAATGCGAACGTGACCGTCATTTGTACAACAGATGATCCGATCGATGAATTGGTCTATCATCAATTACTGGCAAAAGAAGAGCCTGATCTCAAAGTATTACCAGCGTTTCGCCCCGATGCTGCCCTGAATCTCACTCGCGATACATTTTCTGAGTGGGTCGCAAACTTAGCTCGCGTAGTTGGACAACCAATCGCTGATTACAGTTCTTTGATCCGCGCATTAAGTCAACGGATCGACTATTTTCATCAGCATGGCTGTCGACTATCAGATCATGGCTTAGATCACCTGTCCTATCACCCCGCTTCTGAAAAAGAACTTGAACAGATTTTCCAGAAAGCATTATTAAATGAAACACTGACACAAACGGAAATTGATGCTTACCGAAGCGAAACACTCAATCGGCTGATTGCTCTGTATCATGCACGTGGTTGGACCATGCAGTTGCATCTGCATGCGTATCGTAACTGTAATACCCAAGCCTTCACACGTTTAGGTCCAGATACTGGTTATGATGGGATCAACGACCAACCACTATCCAGTCACTTGCAGCGACTACTCGATCACGCCGATAAAACCGATCAATTACCTAAAACGATTCTTTACTCGCTCAATCCAAATGACTATCCCTTACTTCTTGCGTTGATGGGTAGCTTTCAAAAGGAAACGGCTGGCAAACTTCAACTCGGTTCTGGTTGGTGGTATAACGACACCCGAGCAGGCATGCGTGAGCAGATGACACAACTTGCTGATGGCGGTGTTTTAGGCAATTTCGTCGGTATGTTGACGGATTCTCGGAGCTTTCTTTCTTATACACGTCATGAATATTTCCGCAGGGTCCTCTGTGAATTGATCGGTGAAATCGTTGAACGAGGCGAAGCACCCGAAGACGTCAATCTTTTAGGAACCTTGGTAGAAGATATTTGTTATACAAATGCACAACACTATTTCGGTTTTTTTGAGAAGGAAGCGTGACGATGCGAACGATCCATATTGCAGGCGATTCCACTGCTTCGATCAAAGACATGAGTGCTCGACCGGAAACCGGTTGGGGAGAAGCCTTTGGTAACTTCTTCCAACCAGCGATTCAGATAAACAATCATGCAAAAAATGGGCGTAGTTCAAAATCATTCATTGAAGAAGGACGATTAGCTCGCTTAAAAAAAGAATTTCAAACGGGGGATTTTTTGCTGATCCAGTTTGGCCACAACGACCAAAAAATCACTGAAGCAAAAGGAACAGAACCATTTGGTAGTTACCTAGATGCCCTTTCTACTTATGCCCAGACAGCCTTAGCTTCACATGTACAGCCGATTTTCTTGACTCCTGTCACTAGGAGACTTTACTTAAAAAACGGACAATTAGATCCAAACTGCTTAGGCGAATACCCACAAGCAATGAAACAATTTGCACAAAAAAATAATTTTCCGATCCTAGATGTTTTTACTCGTTCACAAACTACGCTTCAGCAGTATACGCAAGAAGAAACAAAATCATTTTACTTGCATTTATCACCCGGTAGGCATGGAAATTATCCCTCTGGTCTTTGCGACAACACGCATTTCAGTCCAGAAGGTGCTGCTTTAGTGGCTCAACTTGTTGTTGAACTACTAAAAGAAACTGATCTTCCATTAGTGCAGTATCTAAATGTCCCCCATAAGTGAAATAGATAGTCAGAAGTTCCTTATTTCCTATGGTTTATTCGGTTTTAAGATGACAAGAGAATACCACAGAAACAAACCGCCGTATCTTTCGATTTAGATACGGCGGTTTGTTTTATCCAAAATGTAAAACTCATTCATAAAAATAAATCCTCAATACGATCAAAATGCTTGCGTGCGATCGTTATTCTTTCGTTCTTTCACTATCGATGTTCTTCTGCCCGTAATCGCCGAACTAACGCCCTCTTTTAATTTTTCAAACATAAAAACATCTTGATTTTCTGCTTGTGGGCTTTTATGGATTTCTTGAAAGATCATTCGTTGGTCTTTCACCGTATAACGTGCATATTCGTGGATATAGCGATGTGTGATCATCAATGAAAGAATAGCAAGAGGGCTGTGATTCTTTTGTCTTTCTGTTAATCGCTGATAAATGACTCGATCCAGTTTCTCTGCCCAGATCAAACAATTTTGATAATGCTCGAAATGCGCTTCTGTAGATACCCACCGGAAGTGTTTGTCGTAGGCCCATGAATCCTCAACTAGTTGGTGTTTCATTTTTTTGAGTATATGTAATAATTCTTTTGTCCGTTTATGTAGAATAAATTGATTGAAAATGGCTAAATCAAAAGGTTTCGTAATATTCAATTCTTTGATAGGTGCGGTGATGTCGATCGTCATTTTTTTTCGCATAGATTCACATCCTTTCAATTGCTTATTGGTGTATTTCTGCAACTTAATGATAACAAAGGATGTACCTTGCCTTCCCATCACTTTTTCTTATCAAAGAAAAAAATGGCTTTTCACAAAAAAAACTGGCATGAAATCATTAGGAGATTCCATACCAGAGATTTATTTTACTGATTCTTATTCGCTGTACAAGTCACGTACTGGTGTCATGATGATACGGTTCAAATCATTGATGATCGTGCTGAATCCTTGTTCTTTTTGCATCAAGTCGTTGATGACTTCTTCTGATTGGATTTTCATTGCCATTTCTTGTGCTTTGGCAGCATCTTCATCGCTGAATTCTTGTCCGCTCATTTGTTTTTCTTGTAATTCGATTTGCATTGCTTGGAAATCTTTGAATAGTTGATGTGCTTCCTCATTCGCTTTTACTTTTGCATAAGCTTCTTCTAGCTCTTTGAATTCTTTTAATTCACGAATCTCACGTTCGATTTGATTTGCACTATCATAAATGTTTGACATACGACGGCCTCTTTTCTTCTATTTATTAATCTCTATTGTAACATGGGGCGATTTGTTTTCAAAGTGCCTACTCTCCTTGGAATCGACGCCATAGATCTCTCGTGGCATCGCCAATTCCTTGTACGCCGTCTCTTAACATATCGCCAAAGTTTCTTAGTCCTTCTTTTGCCTGTTCCCCGTAGCGATCTAAATTGTCTTGCCAGTTGCTATTGTTCTCTTCGTTCGATTGTGAGTCATCTGGCACTTGATCTGCTGGAACGACTTGGCCACCTGTCGCATAAGCATCTGCCACATTGAAGCGTGTTTGATCGGTATAAGGCAAGATACCTTCTGCTGCCGATTTGAAGACTTTCCCTACCACATTACCACTTGTCCCTTCTAAGTAATGAAGTTCACTCGCTTCTTCAAAGCCTAACCACGTAGAGATAACGACATCTGGAGTGTACCCAACGATCCATTGGTCATTGGCTTTTGTTGCATCGAAATTGGTTTCCGTCGTTCCTGTTTTCCCAGCAACTGTATAACCATAAGGATTCGCTGCCACACCAGTTCCATGAGAGAACGTACCTAGTAACATGCTGGTCATTTGGTCAGCCGTTTCTTGGGAAATCACTTGTTTCGGTTTACTATTCGTATTATCAACGATGACTGCTCCAGTTGAATCAACGATTTTAGTAATCAAATGTGGGGTATACATCTTTCCGTTATTGGCGAATGAACCGTATGCGCCCGCCATTGTCATTGGCGAAACCCCATTTTCTAATCCACCTAACGCCAAGCCGTAATACTTATCTGAATCAGCTAAAGGCAAGCCAAATTCTTTTGTTTTATCAAACCCTTTTTGAAGTCCGATCTCATGAAGCAACCACACAGCTGGTAAATTCAAACTTTGGGCTACAGCTTGATACATCGGCACTTCCCCTTGGTAGGTCCCATCAAAGTTGTGTGCATCATAATAAGATTGTGGTTTGTCTTCAAGAATACTTGACGGTGTATAGCCAGCTTCTAACGCAGGCGCAAACACGCTGAGCGGTTTGATCGATGAACCTGGTGAACGTTTCATCTGCGTCGCAAAGTTAAATCCTCTAAAGACGTGCTCTCCACGTCGGCCAACAAGTGCTGCGACTCCGCCTGTTTTCGGATCAAGTGCAACTGAACCTGATTGGACCATGGCACCATCCGCTGCATTTGGTGGGAATAACGCATCGTTTTGATAAGTTGCTTCTAATTGTTGCTGATAGTTCTGATTCAATGAGGTATAGATCTTATACCCTTTGTTCATGACATCCGCTTCATCTAAACCATATACACTGACGGCTTCATCGATTACCGCATCGAAATAGTAAGGATAACGATAACCAGATTCCGAATCTGTATACGTATCATTCAAATAGTGCGTGATATCCGTTTGAGACTCAGCAGTTGCTTGTTCCTCACTGATTTTACCATTTTCTGCCATTACGCTTAGCACCGTATTTTTCCGATTATTGGCATTTTCTGGATGATCGATCGGATTATAGATTCCGGGGCCTTTCAACATGCCCGCTAAAGTTGCTGCTTCGGAAAGGGTCACATTGTTGGCATCCACTCCGAAATATCGTCTGGATGCATCTTGCACGCCCCAAACCCCATTACCAAAATAGGCGTTATTCAGATACATCGTTAAAATTTCTTCTTTGCTGTACTTCTTCTCGATTTCAATCGCTAGAAACAGTTCTTTCGCTTTTCGGTCAAACGTTTGATCCAACGTAAGATACGCATTTTTGGCTAACTGCTGGGTAATGGTACTTCCACCACCTCCGCCTGTACCGCCCGATGTGATCATTCTTACCGCTGCTCTGGCAATCCCTTTGATATCAAAACCCGGATGCTGATAAAAATTCCGGTCTTCAGTCGAGATGACCGCATCTTGAATCAGTGGAGAAATCGCATCTAACTCCACATAAGACCCTTTTTGCGCATACAAGGTCCCTGCCTCTTCATTGTTTTTATCATAGATCACGGTCGACTGACTCAAACCGGATTTCAGGGTTTCAACATTCGCTTGTTTGGCTAATACAAATAGATAAATACTCGTGATCAATACAACGATCAAACCAATCAGTAAAATCAGTTTATTGATATGATATTTCTTCCATACTCGCTTTCGCCAACGATGGAATTGTCCAAGATAAGGCTTGATCCATCGCCAAAAACTGACAAGCGCAGTTTTGATTCTTCCTAGAATGCTCTGAAAATCCATTCACTTCTTCTCCTGTCTCTTGATCTCATTCTTCTTATTTTAACATAACTAAGCATGCGTTACGTCCTGCTTGAGATGTAGGTGTACGCGTTAATTTATTCATAGTGAGGATAGTTTAGCATATGAAATGTCGGAAATTTTCCATTTTTTTCTTAAATATGTGTTAAAAATGATACAATGAACCTGAATCTTAACGAAAGGAGTGAGCTTGTGGAAATCACGATCACTTTGCCTGAATCGCATCAACCGATGACGATTCGAGAGTTATTAGAAAACGAATGGCTCGTTCCTCGAAAAGTCCGACATTTTTTGCGTACACGTAAAAATGTCTGGCTCAATGGTGAACCTGCCTTGTTCCATTATGAAGCGGCCGCCGGTGATCAAATCACCTTGCTTTTTGAAGAAACAGATTACAGTTATCAACCCGTACAATTGGGAAATCCACAAATCATCAATGTCTTATATGAAGATGAACATCTCATCATCGTGGACAAACCTGTTGGCATGAAAACACACCCAAATGAACCGACAGAAACAGCGACTTTATTGAACCATCTAGCAGCTTACTTGGCTCAAAAAGAACAACGCCCGTACGTTGTCCATCGCTTAGACAAAGAGACAAGTGGCGCTGTTCTATTCGCTAAAAATCCTTTTGTTTTGCCTATTTTAGGTCGAATGTTAGAACAGAAAAAAATCTTTCGGCGTTACCAAGCCATTGTCTGGGGGAAACTTTCTAAAGATGTTACGATCACAGACAAAATCGGCAGAGATCGTCATGATCGTCGCAAACGAGTGGTTGATCCAAGAAATGGACAACCAGCCATCACACATGTCCAAGTCGCCGAAGTTTCGGCAGATAAAACAAAGGTCTATTGTGTCTTGGATACAGGACGAACCCACCAAATCCGTGTACATTTAGCAAATCAAGGCCACCCCATTGTTGGTGACCCGCTCTATCAAATGAAGTCAGCAAAACGTTTGATGCTTCACGCGTTGGAACTCCATATGACCCATCCGTTTACCCAGGAGAAAATCATTGCAAAAGCATTGCCAGGGTTATGGTAAATATTTAAAAACTAGCCATAAAAAACTGACATTTGGTAACTTGATCCATTACCGAATGTCAGTTTTTTCACTATCCTTGTCAAAAACATGAATTGACAGTAAGCGCATACATGCTAAACTTACTTTATATACATTATAAAAAACATCAAGGAGATGATTCATATGAATATTGAAGTAAGTACTCTTTCACCTCAAATTGCCGTGGCAACCAAAGCGACTGGTGTTACCATGGAGAACATGACCGCTGCAATAGATACAGGCTATGAAAAATTGATGCAAGCCGTTAGCGAACAAGGTGCCCAATTGATTGGTGCGCCCTATTGCGCTTACCTGAATAGCAATGAAGACTTTACCGTTTTTGATATCGAATTAGGGATTCCTGTCAACACTGCAATTTCTGCAAATGATGAAGTTTATATGAGCCAAACGTACGATGGAAAAGCAGTTATCTCCACACATCAAGGTTCTTACGCAACACTTGAGTCAACTTATGGGGCTTTGATGGTTTATCTGCAAGAAAATCAATTGGAGAGTACTGGCGTTTATTATGATTACTATCTAAGTAATCCGCTTGACACACCGGAAGACCAATTATTGACACAAGTTGTTTTTCCAATCAATTAAGTTCGGATTCATGTTGCTCCAAACTAGTCTCATTTGCAACGATTATTTCTTGTAAATAATGCTTCTATGACCAATAGCAAATATTTCAATTATAATTTCAGAGTCAATTATATTTGCTAGTATGCGATAATTCCCAATGCGGTACCGCCACTCACCACCTCGATTTCCCGTCAATCCTTTACCGTGTTGTCGAGGGGTGCTGGTTCCTTCCAAATTTTTTCTAATCCAAGCAACGATTATTCTTGCCTGATTTCGATTTTTTTTTGTGCTTTATGTATGTAGTTAAATATATACCCCCTCTAACAACTGCTCCATGTCAATTTGAGATATTCCTTCCTCTTCTTTTTCTTTAGAAAGTATTATTGCATCATTTAGTAATTCCAACTCAATTTGCTCTTCTATTTTTTCAAGGACTGCTGTTCTGTAAAGTTTCGTCAATGACAAGTTGTGTGCTTTAGCGTATTCTACTACTAATTCTTTTTCGTCATCAGGAATTCTAAATGTAATTGTTGATTGCGCCATAATCTATCCCTCCGCTCTAAGTTGTACCTACATCATACGAAAGATGCGGTTTTTGTCAATACAACGTTAGTACATAACATATAGAATAAAAAAGAACGACTACCAATAATGACAGTCGTTCTCTATACCTATTTTTATTCAAGTTTCCATCTAAAATTAAAAGTCGCTATTTTCTTCTTAGATTTATGCAAATTCATTTCCTTCTCGATGCGCCTTTTCCGCCAACAGTAAGCTGCCGATGATCCCACTTTCATTTGGCATTCCCCATTGAACGATATACTCCTCGACTGGTGGCGTCTCCATATAACCTGCCATCAATGTCATAAATTGTTCTCTCACTTTTTGCAGCAGGTGTGCTTGATTCATGACACCTCCGCCTAAAATGATTTTTTCTGGAGCGATCGTCAAGGAATAATTGACTAATGCTTGTGCAAGATAATAAGCTTGGATATCCCAGACTGGATGATCTTCCGGTAGATCTTGCCCTTTGATTCCTGTACGTGCTTCGATCGATGGTCCAGCAGCTAATCCTTCTAAACAGTCTTTATGGAAAGGACAAGTTCCTTCATAATCATCTTCTGGGTGACGTTTGACCATGATATGCCCCATTTCTGGATGCGCACTGCCAGAAAGAATGTCGCTATTCAACACGACACCGCCGCCAATGCCTGTGCCGACAGTCAAGTAGATACAGCTATTTTTCCCTTGCGCTGCCCCTTTCAACAGTTCGCCATATGCCGCAGCATTGACGTCGGTCGTCCATGCCAAAGGAACGTCGTATCGTTGTTTGATACTTCCCAAGAAATCAAAATCTCGCCATCCTTGTTTAGGTGTAGCTAAGACGTACCCATAGCGTTCGTTGGTTGGATCAATACCGATTGGGCCAAAGGAACCGATTCCAATTGCTTCTAACTCAAACTGATCAAAAAATTCAAACACACGTGCCAAGGTTTCTTCCGGCATCGTCGTTGGCACACTGATTTTTTCAATGATCTCTCCTTGATCTGATACCGCACAGATAAATTTTGTTCCGCCTGCTTCTATTCCGCCATACATCAATTATTCCTCCTCAAAGCCGATTGTTCGAATCTCGTAAGGTCGCAACATCGAGTCAATCGTCTCCTGACATTCTTCTTCAAGGAGATTCAACAGTTTGCCTTTACTGTCATTTTTTGTTAACTGTAACGATTCTAAATGACTAGACATATTGAACCCTCTCGTTACTAGTTTATCATTAAGTTTACTTCGTTTCAAAGTAGTAATTGCAAACGTTTCCCCTTTTATTGATAAATATTGTTTTTTTGATGATAGTTTACCGACTTGATTCGGCAATTGTTTTGTTGAAAACGGAATTTGTGCGGCATAAGCATGTTTGTATGTGGCAAATTTATCTTCTCCTGCATGGACTTCTAAACTGTAATCAAATTGATGAACACCTAAGCACTGTGCTTCCGGTGTTGGGAAATACCCCCAGTCACCCATCTCGCCGACACAACGCAGTAAGGTCACTGCAATTGTTTTTCCATCCACGATTTCATATTCATTCAAACCAAAGTTACCGATCGTCAACCCTCGCTGTTCATCTCCTAATTGAACAAAGGCATGCTGATGTTGCGGATTGGTTGGATTTTCCCAATTCGCAGATACTTGGTTTGGTCGAGTTACAACTTCAAAAATACTATCTGCTTCGTGTTGTTCCACCTGTAACTTCGTTGGAAACAGGACACGTAAGCGATGATCTTTCATCTGGTTGTCAATGACGGTCGTAAAATCGATTTTTTTACTCTGCGCATGTAGCGTAATCAGCGTAGTGATTTCTAATGGCTTTGTTTCTTTTGAACGTTGAGCTTGTCTAAAGCGGAACTCTCGTACCATTTGTTGCTCTTTTTCTAATCTGTCATCTGCCGAAACAGGGATGTCGATCGTTACAGTTACTTTGACTTGAGCAATTTCAGATGTATCTTTGATGATTTCAACAGTGCTTTGTTGATTTTTTGAAAGAATTGCTTTTTCTCCTTCAGGTTGCTTGAAGATATATTCATTCCCGATATCTCCTACATCTTCAAATAGCAACAGCTCTTCAAACGTTTGTCCGGTCGTTTTATCCAACAAAGTCAATGTGCCATTTTCTTCAATGGTTAGATGTACTTGTTGATTTTCTAAACTCCGTCCTGCTTGAGCAATCATCGATTCCTGTTTTTCTTCACTAGCTCCTTCAACTAAAGTAAATGTTTCCCAAGAAAAAGCAGGCATGTCATGAATGGGCAGTTCGATCGTGACGCTTTTTTTCATATACGGTACTCTAAAACGGTCCTTTGGTAAGTCATAGCCAAATGAAACAACTTCTTCAGAAATCAAAGCTGGTATTTGTTTTTTATCTGCCGTTTCCACATGATAGTGCTTTTTAGGTTGTTCCGCTAGTTCTTGATATAGCTCTTCTGGACTCCCTTCAGCAAATCGTTTTCGCTCCAACTCTAAAGTGATCTCTGCAGACCCTGTTTTAGGCATTCCACCGGTATTGAACACGACAAAAGGATAACTTTCCTTTGAAAAAGTACTGGTATCGATAGCTGTCGCTAATTGTTCCAACGCTTCTTGTGTTAAATATTTCCCTACTTCATTCGCTTTTTCAAAACGAGGGATCATTTCACGATGGACGGAATCAACTGAACATCCGCAAATACTATCATGAGGGTGATTTTGCATCAGTGTTTTCCAGGCATAATCTAATTGGTCGTGTGGATAGTTTCCTGTGACTTCATACGCCATCGCCGCTAAAGGTTCTGTGACATTTTCAAGTTGACGTTGCACTTTTGTGTTCCATTGTTTTAGATAAACTCTTGCAGAAGCTGTATTCGCTAACGTGTACCAGCCATCAGTTTCTTGACTGGTTAATTCACCTTCGACCGCACCAAGTTCCTGCGGGACATCTTCTTGTACAGCTTTGAGATAGTCCGTAAAGTTCGAATGGATAAATTCATAATCGGGGTATAAGTCATTTGCCAATCGGATTGCTTTTGATATATCTTTTTGTACAGGTTGGTGGTCCACACCATTCATCATCAATAAATGATCCGTAGATGCATATTGTTCTGCATCTGCTAACTTCTGATCCCAAAAACGAATGGCCGCTTCTTTTTCGGCAGGAATCTCGTTGCCATTGCTGTACCAGTTGGCAAACAACAACCCAAAAATCTCCGATTGATCGGCTCCTTTCCACCACATTTCAGAATATTGCGAGGAATAATTTTCGGCTTCTAGTACTTGGTTGTCAAAGCCGATCGGTTTGACACCACGACCAAACGCAGCCGCTTCTAAGCCTACTTGTTTCATCATTTGCGGTGTCTGTCCCATGTTACCGAACGTATCTGGGAAATAACCTAACATGACAGGCGTCCCCCATTTACGACTTTCTTCCATACCGATCAGCATATTTCGAACATTTGATTCTGAACTGATCAAAAAGTCATCTTGCAAGATATAGAAAGGGCCGATACGCAATTTTCCAGCATCAATGGCTTTTTGGATGGCTGCTTGTTTTTCTGGGCGGACTTGTAGATAGTCATCCAGAATGATGGTTTGCCCATCTAAATGGAAGCTGTTGAAGTCTGGATCTGTTTCAAATAGCTCTAGTAAATCATCCATTAATTCCACTAGTCGCATATGGTGCTGTTCATATGCCATGTACCATTCACGGTCCCAATGGCTATGAGAAATGATATAAACTTTTTTCTTCACACTGCTCTCCTCCTTATTTTTCCACTCGGATATCAAAGTAATCCATGACTAATTCGCAAAACATCATATTCGCCCATGAGAACCACTCTCTTGTATAACTTTCAGGATCATTGACATCAAATCCTTCGTGCATCAAATGTGTGCCAGCATCTGTGGCGACTAACAGATCAAGAATCCGCTCTTTTTCTCGTTTATCTTCTGTCGTCATCCCTTCCATCGCTAAAGCGATTGGCCAAACATAATTTTCTGGTGTATGAGAAGAGCCGATTCCTTTTGCATATTGCCCTTCATAGTAATATGGATTTTCTTTACTTAGCAAAGTTTCACGCGTGTGCAAATATCTTTCCTCTGTTGGTGGACAGTAGCCGAGATACGGTGCTGCGATCAAATTCGGTACATTACTGTCGTCCATCAACGATGCGTTTCCTAAGCCATCGACCTCATACGCATAAATTGCTTCTCCACGACTATTCTTGGTCAAACCATGCGTATCAATACCTTGTTTGATTTCTTGTTTTAAGTGATTAGCCGCGGAAACAATTTCTGCCTCCGCTAAAATTGAAGAAAAGATTTCTTCAATATAACCTAGTACGACTACCGCAAACATATTCGATGGGACAAGATAGCCAAACTGACAAGCATCATCACTTGGACGAAATCCTGACCACGTCATACCGGTTGGTGCGATCGCACTTCCTCGCCCTTCATTGACTAACGTATCTTCTTTTCTTGTCGTGTCGCGCATAAAGGTATATGGTGATTGCTCATGATTTTGTTCCACCTTGAAAACATGTAAGATTTTTTTGACGCCTTCCACAAAAGAGGAATCAAACTGATCCACTCGACCAGTATTCTTATAAAGTAAATAAGCAAGTTGGACAGGGTAACATAAAGAATCGATTTCATATTTTCTTTCCCAAATCCAGTCGTTCATTTCTGTATGATCCGTTTGATGCCCTGCGCCATTTGCTTCTTCATTGAAAGCATTCGCGTAAGGATCGATATTGATATAATAAAATTGTTTTTTCACTAGTCCGCTGATCATATCTGCTAAGTCAGTATCTTCTTTTGCAAGGACTAAGTAAGGACGAACTTGGGCGGTTGAATCTCTCAACCACATGGCAGGGATATCGCCAGTCAAAAGAAATGTCGTTCCGTCTTCTTGTCTTTTCACAGTAGTCAGCAATGTATTTGCAAATGCAGCCGAAAAATTCTCTGCCCAATCAGCATGCGCCTCACCACATTTTTCAATGATCGTGTCCATAAATTGTTCTACTGATTTTGGTATACTTTTATAAGCCATTTTTATTCTCTCTCCTATCAAAATGATATATCATAAGGATTATAACCTTTTGCACAAAGATTGTCTACGCTTTCATAAGAAGTTTTATCTATTTACTTTTCTTTGTTTTATGCTATGATTTAATCATGATATATCATTAAGAGGTGTAATTATGGAGCAGCCATTATATAAAACAATTTTTCTAGCGTTAGAAAAAGCAATCAATGAGGGGACTTTACCTGTCGACAGTCAAGTCCCTACCGAAAAAGAATTATCTGAGCAATACAATGTCAGCCGTATCACATCAAAGCGCGCACTGACCGAATTAGAACAATTAGGAATGATTTATCGCGTTCGTGGCAAAGGAAGTTTTGTTAAAGCCCCTTCGACGAAAACCGGCGAACGTATTTCGTCTTCCCAAAAACGAATTTTATTTTTATTGCCTTACTTGTCAGATCTTTCAGTAGGCGATTTTACACAAGGATTAAACCCAGTCATGCAAGACAAGCAATTTGAGGTCATGATGACTACCTTAGATTTTCTTGAAAAGAAACGAGCGGACGACATCATGCAAGAGTTCGATGGGCTGATTTACTATGCCTTTCAAACCGATCAGCATCTTGATCTACTCTTTGAACTATCTTTACAAGAGTTTCCAGTTATTATTTTAGATAAGAAAATCTATGAGCTTCCTTTCCCAACCGTTCTGTCAGACAACTTCCAAGGAGGATCATTAGCAACACAACAGCTGATGAAGGAAGGACACAAGAGAATCGCCTATCTTTTTGGTGATACCACACATCCACAGTCTGTCAGACAACGTTATCTTGGCTATCTTGAAGCATTGAATCTAGGAAAATTATCTTTTCATACAACATTAAACGCGCAGGAACTCACTGAAGATATGTTAGATATGTACATCCAACAACAAGTAACAGCTTTTGTTTGTGAGAATGACTTAGTTGCCATCCAAACAATGAATCAGTTAAAGAAAAAAGGCTATCAAATCCCTAATGATTTTTCCGTGATTGGTTTTGATGATATACAAGCCGCTGCTTTAGTTGATCCACCACTCACGACGGTTGCCCAAGATTTCAAACAGTTAGGCGAACTTGCCGGAAATGCTTTGATTGAATGGCTCGCAACAAAAGAATTACCGAAAGATATCAAATATCCTGTCACATTTATCCAGCGACAATCAACAAAGGAGATCAAAAATGAAGATCCAACAGATTGACACACGTCACGGTACAGCAAATCAAGGAACTTTTTCAAATGGGAACTGCCTGCCTTATACAGGCGTTCCTTTCGGCATGAATTATTTTGCACCACAGACAAACGATCAAAAAGGCAGTTGGTGGTTCCACCCGGAGGATCGCACGTTTCAAGGCTATCGTTTGACCCATCAACCTAGCCCTTGGATGGGAGATTTCAGTCATTTCTTGATGACTCCGATCAGCGGAGCATTAAGCGAACCGACGATTTTTCATGCCCAAAGCTCTTATCGACCAGAGGAAAGCCTATTTTGTCCGACACATTTATCGATCAAACAATTGCGCTATGGTATCCAGTCAACATTGATTCCTAGTATGTATGGCGGTATCCTTTCGCTAACTTACACTAAAAGTGATAGCGGTTTATTATTGTCATTTCCTGGCCGTTTCCGTCTGACTGCCAAAGATGCGTATACGCTAGAAGGGCAAGTCACTCATTTTGCCGGAGCAGAAGACCCGAACTTCACTTTTTATTTTGTGTTACGCTTCGATCAACCTTTGACAACTCGTGCACTCGATTATACTAGCGAACAAGCCGCTGCTGTTCCGATTTATTTTGGTCCTATCAAGCACCAAACGATTCGACTAGGCACGTCATTCATCAGCATCGAACAAGCACATCACAATTTGAACCAAGAACAAAACAAACAAGAAAATGACTACCTTTTAGAGAGTCGCAAGCAATGGCAAAGCTACTTTGATCGAATCAAAATCAATCATCATGATCAAAAGCAAATGGAAACGTTTTATCACAATTTGTATCGAACATTTCTGTTTCCTCAAACATTTTATGAAATCGATCAAGAAGGAAAGAAAGTGCATTATGATACTAGTAGTCGTTCGGTAAAAGAGGGAGTTCTTTATACAAATAATGGTTTCTGGGATACGTACAAAACGGTTTATCCACTTTTTTCATTGATTGCAGTGGATAAATATGAAGAGATGTTGGAAGGCTTTTTAAATAGTTATCGAGAAACTGGCTTCTTACCTAAATGGCTTTCGCCTGATGAACGAGGGCTAATGCCTGGAACATTGATCGATGCAGTGATTACTGACGCTGCCGTCAAAGGCATCGGCACACCGAACATGCCTGAATTTTTAGAAGCGATGAAAAAAGGAGCAACGATTCAAAGTGAAAAGCAAAATTATGGGCGTCAAGGTACCGACGATTATTTGAAGTATGGCTATGTACCGAATCATTATCATGAATCGATCAACCATACTCTTGACTATGCTTATAGCGATTTTTGTATCAGTCGCGTCGCTCAAACACTCGCTGATGACGAAACGGCTCATCATTATCAGCAACAATCAAAAAACTACCGTAACGTTTTTGATCCACAAACTGGCTTTATGCGTTCCAAAGATTTATCTGGACAATTCCGACCTGATTTTTCTCCTACTTCTTGGGGAACAGACTATGCAGAAGGCAGCGCTTGGCAGAGTAGTTTTGCTGTGTTTCACGATTTTGCAGGGTTGATTGAAATACATGGCGGAAAACAAGCGTTCGAGAACAAATTAGTTGAATTATGCAATCAAGCGCCTACGTTTGAAGTCGGTGGGTACGGATTTGAAATCCATGAAATGAGTGAAATGGCAGCAACTGAATTTGGTCAACTAGCCATCTCCAACCAACCAAGTTTTCATTCCCCTTATCTTTTCCATTACATTGGGAAACCTGAGATGGCACAGCCATTGATCAAACAATTATTGACACAACTTTTCGATGCCTCACCCACTGGTTATCCTGGCGATGAAGATAATGGCAGCATGGCTGCTTGGTATATCTTTAACAGTTTAGGCATGTATCCCGTCACACCCGGAACAGGTGAATATGTGATTGGTATACCCTTATTTGATCAAGTGATCGTATCACTTTCAAATGGAAAACAGTTGACCATTCAAGCTACACCTAATCAACCACAACAACAGTTTGTTCATCAGGTGAGTCGAAACGGAGAAACTTATGAAAAGCTATACTTTACCCATCATGATTTATTAAAAGGAGGAACGATCAACTATCATTTAGGAATCGTACCTACTACTAAAGCTTATTCAGAGGAAAGTTTGCCCTATTCTCTAAGTCGCAAAACGTGATAATAGATATTCGATGAGAAAATAGTAGAAGCAAGAAACCTTCTTCAGCAATAAGTATAGAGGAGGAGCAACTTCAGTTAAACTTTATTGAATGATTGATTGCATTCATGACTCGTTGTTTACAAATACCTCGTTAAGATGCTATACTAAAGAAAAGAAGCGATGCGCGAACATCGCTCCAATGTAGCCGTTTTGTGGTAGCATGTTTTTAGGTATATAAAACCCGTCAACTTGTGCTAAAAGTTTATGACGGGTTTATTTTTTATCGTTTCTGCTTATTGTCAGCATCATGCCAACAAGCGCAAGCAGCAACGATCCAAACTGGATCATCAATGCTAATGCTTCAGCAACAGACAAAATGGCTACTCCTTCCGTTGAAGTAGGAAAATGCTCATACGCATCACCCCCTGAGTAGCTACCATCATAAACAATCTACATGCTCCATTTTAACATAGAATCTATCAGAAATTTCCATTTTTACGTTTTTTTATATGATTGTTTCACCACAAACAATCATATAAAATAAAGAATACACGAGAAACCTGCTCGCACATCCTCTGTTTTTTTATTTGTGAAAATTTGTTTACAGATGACTTACTAAGATGCTATACTAAAAAAGAAGCGATGCGTCAACATCGCTCCAATGTAGCCGTTTTGTGGTAGCATGTTTTTGAGTCAAGATAAACCCGTCAACTTCTGCTAAGAGTTTATGACAGTTTATTTTTTATCGTTTTTGCTTATTGTCAGCATGATGCCAACAAGTGCAAGCAGCAACGATCCAAACTGGATCATCCGTGCTAGTGCTTCAGCAACAGACAAAATGGCTACTCCTTCAAAAAGTTATATAAAACAGAGGTCATGAGATAAATATTCTCACAACCTCTGTTTTTTTATTTAGACAACACGCCTTCACTTTTCCCTTGATTTTCTCGATATTCCGTCGGAGATTGCCCGACGATTTTTTTGAATAATTTTGAAAAATAGGTCGTATTGTTATAGCCGATCTCATTGGATATCTCATTGATATTTTGATTGCTATGGAGCAACAACCATTTTGCTTGTTCCATTCGCAAATGGTTTAGGTAGGAAGAAAAACTTTTCTTTGTTTCTTTTTTAAAAAGCTGGCCTAAATACATGACATTTAGGTGCAGATCCTCTGAAACTTCTTTTAGTGTCAGTGGCTCATGATAGTGTTCATGTAATATTCCCAGTACTTTTTCTACATTCAGGCTGTATTTTTTTTGATTTTGCTGTTCTTTAAGTAATGCTAACAACAAGTGGTGCAAGTCTTGGACTGATTTTGCCTGATTGATTTGTTGGATGCCATGTAAGTATTCATCATCTTCTAAGCGAACGAACTCTCTTTGAATATCCATAAATAGCAAAAAACTCAAGTGCCGAATATCTTCCGGTGTCATCACGGCACGTTGGAATTGCTCAAAAAAGTCAGTGACCATTTTCTGTGCAGCTTCCAATTGTCCACTTTGAAGTACGCGATTAAAATTCGAAAAATCAATCACTTGCTCGTTGGCTACATGTTGATCGGCATATATGATCTGTTGCTTTTGTTCGCCATAGAATTGATGAAGTTGTAAATTATCCTTCGCTTGGTGAAAGCTTTCCGGTATTTTCTCAACTTCCTTTGTCTCTTCGCCAATACTGATCAACCACTCTTGTTCTGAAAAACAAGTTTCGACTAAGCGGCAAAAACTAGCGACTGTCTGTTCTTCTAATAACAGAACGTATAAGAGCAGCTTCCCATAGTTTCTTTGATAGTAGTAGGGTTCTTTTGTTTTGACCAGCCACTCCTTGACGGTTTTTTCTGCTTCTCTAGGCAATTGAACCAAAAGGATGCGCCGCTGTTTCGACCCCAATTTCTCCAATAATTCTTCTTCACTTGGCTCATCTAATTCTTCATTCAACCATTGACTAAACAGGATTTCTTGAAAGATTTCTTGTTGATTTTTTTGTTCGTATTGATGGTCCAAACGTTTCTTAACTGTTTCCAGGCTAGTAATCAGTTCTGTTTTATTCACTGGCTTCATCAAGTAATTTACAGCTCCTAGTTGGATGCCACTCTTCAAATAATCAAATTCTTGATAACCAGATAAAATCATAAATTCAAAATGAGGATATTGCTTTTGAGCAACTTCAATAAACTCTAATCCATTCATTTCAGGCATCGTCACGTCGGTCAACACAAAATCAATCGGCTGTTTTTCCAGAATCGATAGTCCTTCCATCGCATTTTCTGCTGTAGCGACTACTTCAAAACCTAAAGAATTCCAATCAATGATTTTTTTCAATCCCGCTAAAATCATATATTCATCATCTATCAGTAAGACGTTATACACGGTCGTCCCTCCTCGTAAAGGTAATATGAATGGTTAGTCCCCCTTCATTGTTTCGCTCCAACATCATCTGATAACTTTCGCCAAAACTACCACGCATCCGCTCATTGACATTCTGTAACCCAATCGATTCAAATAATTCTACTTTTGGATGAGCGAGTCTCGCTTTGATTTCTGCTAAACGTTCCTCAGTGATCCCTTTGCCGTTGTCGCGAATCAACAGATGGACAAGTCCATTTTCTTCGAATACTTTTACACTTAGCGCATTATCAAAGCGAGTAAAATCGATCCCGTGCTTAAAGTAGTTCTCTACTAAAGGTTGCACGATGAATTTAGGCACTTCGATATTTTCTAATGAAGGCGCAATCGTAAAATGATAAGCCACACGATTAGGGTAGCGCATTTGATACAAATACACATACTTCTCACAAAAGTCCAATTCTTCTTTTAAGCGAATACTCTTTTCCTGATTAGTATTATTCCGTAACAAGGCGGAGAACGCATAAACGACATCTGCTAACTCTTCACTACCTTCACTGATGGCGTACATGCGAATATACTCTAAGGTATTGTATAAAAAGTGCGGATTGATTTGTGCTTGGAGTGCGCGCATGTGGGCATCTTGCTGCTTGATCTCTAACTTGTAGATATCTTCCACGTATTGATTGATACTTTTCAACATGTCATTGATGCCTACAGAGAGATCTTTTAATTCGTATTCAGTGATGCTTGTATCCACACGTGTATCTAAGTTGCCTTTCGCTACTTCATCCATGGCTTCCATGACTCGTTCGATTTGTTGAGAGTAACGCTTGAATGTCTTGTATAATAGCAAAAGCAGCAACCCGACTAATACGATCACGCCAACGATCAAAGGTGCTAAACTCCTTACAGTGACTCGACGAACCGCACGTTTGTCTAATGTAGCTAAGATACGATAATCATCGGATAACCCTTGTGCTTGGATGAAGTTTGATTTCGCTAATGCTTCCAGTGGTAACGTCGAATCTGCTTGTAGTCCATGATCGATCAGTTTTTCTTGTTTAGCCACTTGTCGTTTCGCCAATGCTTGATCATGAAAAGTATATAATCGGTTACTAGTTCCTGATATCATATAAAGCGATAAGCCACTGAAAGTATTTAAATTAGACAACGCTGCATCCAACTCATTTTTATCGAAGCCCACAAACATACTGCCAACTTCTGCGCCTCCTTGGGTGATCGTCATCTTGATGTAAAACGCGCTTTTTAATTGTGGTGTGCCACGTTTGACCGTACCACCTTTATTTTCTCGTGTGGACTCAAAATATTCTGGCAACTGATTAAATGTAAGATAGACGGTACTCACTTCTTCGTATGCGACGTACATATCGCGAACTAAGTTAGGAAAAGAAAGAAAATCTGATGTTTCTCGCTGTTTGTCATAAGCATACATCAGGTATTGATCGATCGGTTTCGTCAAGTACGTCGTGATGTTCTCGATTTTATCTGCATTTCCTACGAACTGATCTTTGATGACTTTGCTTAAAGTTGTTTTATCACTAAGGGTTCGTAAAGTACTTTGGACCGCCTCATTCGTCACTTGTTGGGCTTGTATTTGTCTTTGGATGAAGGTGTGCGCACTGATGATGAAAGTAGCAATCATCGTCAAAGAAATCATGACGATTGCATATTTACGTAATAATCGATTCAACAATGTGCCTTTTGAAAAGATAAAAGCCAGCCTATTCATACGTTTCCAGCTGTATGTCCAGCTTTTCCCGCCATTGCTTAGTGATCAGCCCATTCCAGACGGTGAGCAAACCAATCAGTCCAAATAATATCAATCCTTTGTAGTTCCACGTTACCCAAAGAATCATTCCACTGCCAAGGATGATTTTTAGAAAAGTTGAAAAGCTAGCAAAGCTGGAGATCAAGCTTAATTTCAATAGATTTCCTAAACTCATTTGATAACCACTATCCAAGATCATGCTATATTGATAAGTGGCATAGGCGTATAACATGCTAAACAGTAAAATAAAATCAATGACTAAAAAAAGAATGCCTTGGATCTGTATCGATAAATACAAATTATAACTAAGTAAAAAGAGACACGCAGAAAAAAGACCAAATAATTGATTTCCTCGAACAAAGTTTTGTTTGAACATCCGCCAACTACCGCTGAATGTGATTTCCTTATATTCGAACCCATGGCGATAAAATTGTTCATTCACTACTTTCCATGCTGGCCCGATCCCTAAAATGACTCCTCCACAAAAGGTCAATCCCCAGAAATACAACGTCAATTTCATTATGACCCATACACGTATGAACAATGTTTCTAATGCTTTACCTAACACACGTCTCCCCCCTTATTCTTCATCTTATCCTATTATACAAATAACAGCGAACAATAAAAAATGTCCGCCGTTATCTTTTGATTATTTATTATCTTGTCGGAATGTATCGTATTGTTTTTGCATTTCTGTCAATACTTTATCGTAGCCAGCTTTGTCTAAGGCGTCCATTAATTTTGGTAGTGTTTCATCTGGATCGACCGTTCCTGTATTCAAGCCATCCAAATATTGATTCATCACATTAGAAATATTGCTTAATTCTGTTTTGACCGTATCAGTATTGAAACTGAACCCTAAAATCGGAGAAGTCTCTGCTTCAGCGATGGATTGATCTCTTTCAGCAATCATTTCATCGGTGATCGTGTCTTGTGTATAAAGGATTTTATTGTTGCCAGTATTCCAAGCAGACATGTGCGTTTTTGGTTGGTACCCATCTAATAGTTTTACCTTGTCATCGCCTACTTTTTCCCAAGCTTCTCCTTCGATTCCCCAAACTAAGCCATTAAGCAATTCAGGGTCACTGTTTAGCAGCGCTAAGAATTCTACTGCTTTTTCTTTATTTTTTGACGTATTAGAAACAACAAAGTTTGCCATTTGTGCTTGCGCAGTCGATTTCAATGGCACAGTGATTGGTTTAGACACTAATTCTTGGTTGGCTGCATTTGTTAAGATCGTATCGCCGTAATCGTAAGGTCCTTGTGTTTCTCCACGCATCAACCATGTGTTACCTTCTAAAGGATAATCTTTGTTGCTTGTCGCTGCATCACTAGGGATCAAGCCTTGATCGTACCAACTGTGCATCGTACGTAACAACTCGATGTATCTTTCGTTGTCATATTGGTTGATGATTTTTGTTTTATCCCCATTCAAGTCAACCGCAAATGGCAACGTGTTTCCTAATGGATAGTCAAAGTCACCTTGTACTTTGAATCCTTGGCCGATTGCAAAAGCAGCTGTATTCGGTTCTTGTTTATGGAATTCCTGTAATACCTTTTCAGCATCTTCGTACGTTTCGATTCCATCAATCGATAAATCATATTTATCTAACAATGGTTTATTAAAGGTCAAAACTTGTTTCGCAAAGACGTTGCCATTTACTGGGAACGCATAAAGTTTTCCATTGACTAGATTGCCTTTGATATAGGCTTCATCCAATGAATCATACGCTTCTTTACCATATTTAGGGGCTAATTCTGTCAAATCTGCAAATGCGCCTTTTTGAGCATTTGATACATAGTTATTGGCAAAAGCGATATCGTAATTCTCACCTGAAGAAATAATGACGTTCATCTTCTTCTCATAGTCGCCCCAACCGATATAATTGATATTGACTTTCACACCGATTTCTTCTTCGATTCGTTTATTTGCCACTTCCATCAACTGATCAAGGTTATCTGGTTTATCCCCGATCTGATACATTTGTAATGTTGGAGTATCACTGGCTTCTGCGTTATCTTGATCACCTGAACCACCGCCACAAGCTGCTAAACTGATTGCTGTTAGTGCTGAGAATCCTGTAAAAGCTAATTTCTTCCATAACTTCATTTTTTCTCCTCCTATTTTTAGTGCTTTATTCTTTGACGCCGCCAATCGTTAACCCTTTAACAAAATGTTTTTGGAAAAATGGATAGCTGATCGCAATCGGTAACGTTGAAATAACAACGATCGCCATACGAGCAGACTCTCCAGGAACTGAAGCAAGACCGCCGGCTAACTGACTGCCAGCTCCAGCATTTTGAGTAAGATATTGGATATTACTTTGGATCTTCATCAATAAATATTGCAATGGTACTAGTTTATCATTTTGGATATATAGCAAGGCATTGAACCAGTCGTTCCAATAACCTAAAGCTGCAAATAAACTGATTGTCGCAATCCCTGGAATCGCTAAAGGCAAGACGATTTGAACAAAAATCCGCAGTTCACTTGCCCCATCGATCCTAGCCGATTCGATGATCGAATCAGATACCGAACGCTTAAAGAAGGTTCGCATCACGATAATATTGAATGGACTGACCGCCATCGGTAAAATCAACGCCCAAATCGTATCTTTCAGCTGTAGTAAGTTTGTCATCACTAAGTAGTTCGCAACCATACCTGGTGAGAACAACATTGTAATCAAACAAAAAACTGTAAAGAAACGACGAAACGGAAAGTTAGAACGAGAAATTGCGTAAGCATACAGAGACGTTGCCGTACTATTGATCAACGTTCCTAAAACCGTCACGAGAACGGTCACGAAAAGCGCTTGAAAAATCTTGTCTTGCATCTGATCAAACAAGAAAGTATAGCCAAAGGTACTAAATGCTTTAGGCCAGAAACTGTATCCGTGCGTCGATAAGGCAGATTCTTCTGTAAAAGAAATCGCAATCACAAAAATAAATGGTAACACACAGGAAATAGCAAAAAGTGCAATCAAGATGTTGGAGAAAAAGTTGGTGGTTTTATTGAACGAGCGGATCTCCACTCGTTGGACTTTCTTTTTATTCATTTCTCTCCTCCTTAGAACAATGCCGATTCGCTGTCAAAACGACGAGCAATCGTATTGGTGATCATTAATAAGACAAAGCCAACGACAGATTGATAAAGCCCAGCTGCGGCCGTCATGCCAAAGTCACCCGTGGATGTCAGACCATTGTAGATATACGTATCTAATACTTGAGTCACCTCATAAAGTGCGCCGGAATTTCTTGGAATATTATAGAATAAACCAAAGTCGGCTCGGAAAATATTTCCAACAGCCAATATCGTCAAGATCGTCATCAATGGAACCAACTGCGGGATAGTGACATGCTTGATTTGTTGCCATTTGCTTGCGCCGTCGACCATCGCAGCCTCGTAATAGGTTGGATCGATCCCCATGACCGAAGCAAAGTAAATGATACTGTTATAGCCGATTCCCTTCCACGTTCCAATAAAGACTAAAATAAATGGCCAATATTTCGGATCATTATACCAATTGATCGTTTCGCTGCCATTTGCTGCCAGCCATTGGTTGAAAATCCCTTTATCTGGACTTAAAAACGCATACACGAAGTAACTGATGATGACCCAAGAAAGGAAATACGGCAGCAGTGACATCGTTTGATACACTTTTACCAAGCGTTTGTTTCGCAACTCACTCATAATGATTGCAAAGACGACAGATATCAAGAGATTCAATAAAATAAATGTCACATTATATAAAATCGTATTTTTCGTGATCAAAAATGCTTGATCGGAAGAAAATAAAAATTTAAAATTCTCCAATCCTACCCAAGGACTCTCCCTTAAACTTGCAAGAAAGCCATCAGCAGAAATATGGAAATTTTTAAACGCAACCACATTCGCTAGAACCGGGATGTAAAAGAAAAAAATCATCCAGATCATCCCAGGGACAGCCATCAAAACAAGCGCTTTGTATCGCCATAAATTGCCAATAAACCCTTTTAACCCCTTCCTTTTTCGCATATAAAAACTCCTTTCCCCTCATTCGCACTGTAATTATAGCGCTTTCAAAAAAGAGAATAAATAAACAAATTATAGGTAAAATGAAACAAATTATAGAGAAGGGGATGAAAGGAGTGTTCAATAATGAGTAATCAGACAGAAAAAACTACTTACAGAATCGAGAAATACATCCCTTGATTCTGTAAGTAGTTTTTGTCTCAATTACTCTATTTGTTTGCTACTTGTAATCTAAAAACTACACAATATAAACATCTTCAAATAATTAACCTAGTATTAATAGAGTGAAAAAGTTCTCTTGAATCTCTGGATACTGATAAATTCTAATACAATAATATAAAATGCTAATACTATAGAAATCATTAGTATAAAAAGACCCATTGAAAGGAAAATGGAGTTTCTATGATTGACCTGAATATCATAAGGTAAAATAGAATTGAACAAAGAGACCAGTTTCATGTTAAGAAGAATGGAAAGTACATAACTAAGACTTAAACCAAACATGTATATAAAAAAATTTTTAAGCAGGAATTCTCTCAACACATATTTAGGGTGGATCCCCAAATATATTTTTGTTTCAACATCTATTCTATCAATTGCTTTTATTAGCGACATTTTATTTCTAAAATCAAATAGTATATAAATAGAAATTATTACTATTAAGAAGGATAGAATATCCCTCCCAAAAGAAATTTGCATCATTAAAAATTGATTCCCATTTAAACTTAGTTGCACAAACTTTAAATCAGCACTCATTATTTCTTGTTCCATGACTTGAATCAATCTTTGTAAATATAGCTGCAAAAAAACACATTCAAGAAATAGGATTCCAATAATAATAATCGAAACAATGTATCTAATCCCTGTTTTGCGTGCGCTCTCAAAGCTTCTCTTAACAAGGTATAAGTTAGATAAAATAGTTGGCCCCACATTGATCATAGACTTTTTCTCCTTTAGTTAGCTTAACTATTCTAAATTGGGATTCTTCTATAAAATTAGGATCATGAGTAGACATAATCACTGTAGAACCTAGTCGATTCATTTTTTTCAATAACTCAAAGACAATTTTTGCATTTGCCTTATCTAAATTAGATGTCGGTTCATCAGCAATAATGATTTTGGGATTCGCAACGATTGCTCTTGCAATATTCACACGTTGTCTTTCACCACCAGATAGATTTTTAGGTGAACTTTTTATATATCTATCTATTTTTAAATCTATTGTTACTTCCTCAACTCTCGATTGTATAAATGAGAGTGGATAGCCTAAATATTTCAATTTATATGCTATATTTTCAAACACTGTCCATTCTTCAAATAACCTTGTATCTTGAAAAACTACTCCCATCATTTTCCTTAAATCTTGTAATTCCATATAGTTATATTGACTTAATTCTTTATCATAAATTTTCAAGCTACCGGTATTATACATTCGTCTCCCTTGAATTAATTCAATTAAAGTTGTTTTTCCCGAGCCGCTTGCTCCTATCAGAAAAACAAACTCTCCTTGTTCAATCTTTAAATTTATGCTTTTTAACACCTTATTATCTTTGTGTTCCACGCCAAGTTTATCCATTAAGATGAAATTATCCTTTTTCATATTTCCCCTTCACATAAGTAGATTATTAAACATTTCTATAAACTAAATAACATGTAAAAAAACAACTTTTTCGTTCATTATGTACTTCCATTTTGGGATATACTAGTACTTAAAAATTCCCTATAAATTTTATTTGAGTAGTTTTAATGACTTGATTTTTTGGACAATAAAAAATTCAGATGACTTATACACTAAGTATCATACATCATATACTTATCATTTTATTACATCTTTCATAAATATTTGATTTAGCATCATAATCGTATATGGAATTTATTTTTTAGTACCTTCTCTATTCGTGTTTACGTTTAGGTTTCTCAATTGTTGCAGATACTTCTTTCACAATCTCAAACAAAAAAACTTACAGAATCGAGAAACTACATCCCAACTCTATAAGCCATTGTTACTATCTATTTACTTCTAACTTGTGCCAATTCCTCTGCCGTCATTTGGCGATAGTCTCCTAAGGACAAATCATCTGGGAGATGGAAATTCCCCATACGAATCCTTTTCAAGTAAGTGACTTCTTTCCCAACGGCTTTCACCATACGTTTGACTTGATGGAATTTTCCTTCATGTAGAATCAAGCGAATACGAGAAGTGTTAGTTTCTTCATCGACCGAATCGATAATGAGCGTCGCAGGTAAGGTTTGTTCATCCCCATCAATAAGTAAGCCTTCTGCAAAAGCTGACACATCTTCCTTTGTCATCACGCCTGCAATCTCTGCGAAGTATTCCTTTTCCACATGTTTTTTTGGCGAGAGCAACTGATGTGAAAACTGTCCATCATTGGTCAGGATCAACAATCCTTCTGTGTCTTTATCTAAGCGGCCGACTGGAAATAGGTCTTCTCGAAAATCTTCATCAGAAAGTAAATCGATAACGGTTTGATCATAATTATCTTGAGTTGCTGAAACTACGCCAGCCGGTTTATTCAAGATATAATAAAAATCTTTTTGATAATGTAAATGTTCATCCAGATACATCACCGTATCTTCCATTTCTTTTACTTGATGTTTATCACTTTTGATACATACTCCATTGACTGTGATCAAGCCTTTTTTGATCAGCCCTTTAACTTCTTTGCGGCTGCCAAGACCGATATCGGCTAAAAATTTATCTAAACGCATACGATTGTCTCCTTTTTTAGCAATGTCTGTCTTATTTGATGCGCAAACGTCGTCGTAAACGAATCATCCCTTGACGTCCTAATAGCTTATCTGCGAGACGGAGCTTCAATGCTAGATACGTATAGACGAAACCGCCGACTCCTGCTACTAAGACGATCAATACGAGCGATTGGAACTTACTATCTTGATTCAAGAACATCCCGAAAATCATTTTCGTTAGCCCCGCTGCAAGAAGCATCAACATCGTTAGAATAAAAATCAATAAGGTGCGCCGCCACACGAATTTCCGATTGAAGCGTGCCACTTGATGGATTTTCTTTAGTATCAGCGTACAAGAAACGATAAAGCCGATCATCGTTGCAAGCAATGGGCCATATACCTCAAAAATACGGATGGCTGGATACTGCAACACTAATTTTACGATAAACCCAATGAGTAAATAGTAAATAGCTGCTTTATTCTCAAACATCCCTTGGAGCATATTTGATACAAGCATGTAGAGTCCTAGAAAAAGACCAACAAAGCTTGCTTGGACCAACACTTGGCTTCCTAGTTGATCTGGCGTATAAAATAGCGTATTCAACGGATAAGCTAAGAGCATCACGCCACACGTTGCAGGAAACATGATAAAAGAAAACAACTGTAAGTTACTGCTTGTCAATTTTGCTAATCCACGTCGGTCTTTAATCGTTACCGCTTCTGTGATCAACGGTAGACCTGTCGCAGCAATCGATGTTGCTAAAGCAATGACAACCATTGTCAACTTATCAGGATTCGCACTGAAAATCGAAAAAAGATCCAATAATTGTGCATTTGAATACTCGGTGGCATTCGACATGATCTGAATAAATGTAAATTGATCGACCAATTTAAAAATCGTGATCCCTGAGCCGACAATGATAAAAGGAATCGCTTCTTTGATCGTATCCACCAGTAATTCTTTCGTCGCAATCGTCACTTGATTTTCGCTATATTGCACACGAGCTGATGTATACGCTTGATGTTTTTTCAAAAAATATAACAAGACAGCCAAACTGATGACCATGCCAATAAATGCTGCAAAAGTCGATTGAGTGACTGCGGTCACGTAATTACCTGACAGGACATTCATAATGATGAATGTGGAGAGTAATAAATAGAAAACACGTGCAATCTGCTCGACGATTTGAGAGAGGGCATAAGGCATCATTTCCTGATTCCCTTGGAAGTATCCTCTAATGACACTCATACAAGGAAAAACGAGTAGCGCTGCACTTAATGAGCGCATGATCGGAATCAACTCTTCGCCACCACCAGAGGCACGAGCTAACCAAGGAGAAGCAAAGTACATAAATCCTGCAAAAAACACACCTAACACAGCCATCATTTGCATTGCTCGTAAAAACAGCCGACGAGAGGTACCATATTCATTCAATGAATTGTATCGTGCGGTTTGTTTCGCAATTGCAGCTGGAATCCCAGCAGTTGAAATCATTAAGAATAGCGCATAAATATTGTACCCCATATTGAATAACCCATTGGCAGCCTTTGCATTTTCGCCCATCCAAGCATACCAAGGAATAATATAGACTGCCCCAAGCAATCTTGAAATCATATTGCTTGCAGTCATCCAAGCAGAACCTCTAGCCATTTTCTCTTGGACTGTCAAATTTTCTACTGCTGGTTTTCGTTGATTAGTCATTGATCAGATTCCAACTTTCTTCAAAACATTACTCATATTTTAAGTGTAAATCTTCAAAGTAGCAATCTTTTTTGTTGGCTTTTTTTGATTTAGTGTCGATCGCAACCTTTACATAATAACCGTTTTCTTTCATTCGTAGGAAGTTCTTGTGTTTTATCTTTGTTCTTTCGAAATCGCGGATTTTTTATTTTTTTGTGAGTTGCCATTTACAACAGCTGCATATTTTTTTGCATATTCATATTTTCTATCAAAACTTTCTTTTTTGAATTTAAGATGGAAATTTTCTTTTTTGAATTTAAGCCCTAATTCACTACTATCTTGATCAGAGAAAACTGTATCGTCTCTTGTCTTTCCATCATTCGTTGATTTAGCAGCTATGCCCTTTAACGTACTTTTGACTGCCACTTTCCCGTTTGCTAGAGCTTCCTCCTTTTCCAACCATTGCTGATACTTAGGGATATTTAAAATGCTAGATGTTGGTTTTACTAATTCACGAACTTTCTTATTAAACTGGTCTATCTCTGCTACTCCTTTACTCAGACCTTCTGTTTGTTGCTGATACCTAGTGATACGTGGAATGCTGTGAACTGGTTTTTCTTCTTTACGCTCTTTCTTTTTAAACACATAGTCCAACGCTGCTTGCCCTTTAGTCGGCGCTCCATCTTTAGCTAACAATTCTTGTAGCTTAGGGTTAGTTTCTACTTCTTGTACTAATTGAATTGATTCATATCTATCATATTTTGCATAACCTCGCCTATACTTATTGAGACTTACGAATCTATCATACTCATTAATTTCTCGATTCATTGATCTATTCCTTCTTTCTTTTTATTTTAAATAGCGCATTTCAGATAAACATAGTTCTATGTCACTCCTACTCTTTTACTCTTTCGTTTTACTTACACTTTCATACTACGATCTCGTGCTTTTGAAGCCACAGCTCTTTCTTGTTTTGACATTGAATGATTTGCCGTTTTTGCAACTTTTTTCGCCGAATCTAGTTTACGGGTGAAGTATCGAGGCCTGTCTTTCGTAGTCACAGTAGAAGGATTTACATTTTGGACCATGTGTGGATGATTTACTGACTTAATGACAGCTGTTTTAGATTTTTTTATTTTTATTTTACGACTGAGTGTTCTGATTTTTTTTAGTATATATGAAAAAAGTCCTCGTCGTTTTGATTTCAGTTGTGAAGATGTTTTCTCTAAATCTGGAACGCTTGCTATTGTATTTTTTGATTGCTCTTCTGATCGTTGAGAAAGTCGGCTATCTTCTAGACTATAATAGATTGAGTCAGATTCTATACTGTGCATTGAATGATATTCTAGATGCTGTTTTGACTGTAAATATTCGGTATTTCCCTTCGATAACTGTCCTTTAAATTCGCTTGTTTCTTCAGAATTCATTTTTCTACTCCTTCTTTCTTTTTATTGGTTAATTTATTCTTAAAACATTCTGCGACTAAATCATCAGCTACGCAGCGGTTCTCGTCTTTCCCTTTGCCGTGTTCCCTTACTTGTAACTGCCTCATTTCTCCGATACGCTATTTTTTCAACTCTATGTACTGTTTTTTCGAAGAAGGTTCGTTTACAAGGTCGATTTTTTTCCCGACTGTCTTCGCCGACTATTGGCTTATCTTGCTTTATCTGCTGTTGGAGGGTAGCAAATGCGCGCATTTGCTCTTCCTTTTTCATATTGTATTTCGCATTCGCATTTCCCTGTTGAATGACTCCCTTTTTATTGCGAAAATCCATCCACTTCCTGCGGATCCAGTTGTGTTTTTGAAACCTTTTTGGCTTGTAAGCTTCCCACATCTTCTTATACTCGAATGACTCCCATGGTGGACTGACTTCTTTTCCATTTTTAAAGAAAATGATTTTCCCTTCCAGTTGCGACCAATTCCGATAGACATAACGAAGTTCATGGTTGGTGACATTGCTAGTCGGCTTTTTTACGCGCGGTTTAGTCAAGACTCGCTTCATATCCAGTCCGTCTAATAGAAAATAAATCATCACATTTGGATTTGTTTTGGCAATATCTACACCGATTTTGGACCCTCTTATCATATGTAATGATGGCGAATATAATTTGCCTTTTTTGGCAAAGCCATATCGATGTTCGCCCAAGTTTGCGTTAGGATCTTTCGCTAATTCACTGTAGATATACCTCCCTAATTCTTTGCTGTCAGGGAGTTTCAATACACTAAATTCATCTGGTATATAATTTTTAGAATAGGCTTTTACAAAAAAATAAGGCTGGGCAACAGTTCCTTTATAAAGATGAGCGAACCGATTTTTGAGGGTGACTTGTGTGTGATAGTAATAATCTTTCCATAGTGGTAAATCTCTGTACTCGGACTTGATATAATCCGGCCATTCATAGGAAAACTTTTCCCATTTTTCTGGCGTTGTCAGCTCTGCTCCTTTTGTCCTTAACACATCACGTAGATGGCTAAGATAGAGATCAAATGAGTAATCTACCCAAGTTGTCTCTTTATCGACTGTCACATTTTTTAAATGAAATTCTCCGTTAGCTATTCGGTTCAAATAGTCATTTCTTGTGGTTGTTAATCCAAAAAATAAAATCACTTGTTTCTGTTCATTTTCCATACCTTGCCTTCTTTCATTTTTACTTAAATCGCCCGTTCACGAAAATACGAGCTGAAAAAATATGCTATAATAGACCAAATAAATACAAAGTGAGGGATGATTCAATGAGCTTCTCCTTAGAAGATATCCGCAACTTATTGTTAAAAGAAAATCTGTTAAAAGAATTTGTATCACCACAAGGGTGGCATCTTTATGCCCCCGAAAATCGAGTATTCAAGAAATTAAGTTATGACTCACGTCAAGTCGATGCTGAGACATTATTTTTTTGTAAAGGGTTAAACTTTAAAGAAGACTATTTAACCGCTGCAATCGCTCAAGGGCTTAATTATTACGTTGCCGAAGAGCCTTATGAAACTGAAGCTTGTGGGATTATCGTTACCGATATCCGTAAAGCAATGGCAATTCTTTCGATGGCTTTTTATGACTATCCGCAAAAGAAAATGCTAGTGATTGGTTTTACTGGTACTAAAGGTAAGACAACAGCTGCATACTTTACAAAAGCAATCTTAGATCATACGACTAACTACAAGACTGCTTTGTTTTCAACGATGAATACGACATTAGACGGTAAGACTTTTTTCAAGTCTAATTTGACGACACCTGAATCATTGGATCTCTATCGAATGATGGCGGAAGCAGCGGAAAATGGAATGACTCATCTTGTCATGGAAGTTTCTTCCCAAGCGTATAAAACGCAACGTGTTTACGGTCTAACCTTGGATGTTGGGATTTTCTTGAATATCTCTCCAGACCATATCAGTCCGATCGAACACCCTACGTTTGATGATTATTTTTATTGCAAACGTCAGTTGATCTTAAATTCTAAAAAAGTGATTTTGAACCGTGAAAGTGACTACTTTGATTTGTTAGTGGAGACAGGACAAGTCCATGGTATTCCTGCCATCACTTATGGACGAGCAGATACTACAGACGTCCAAGTGAAAAGTTTAGAAAATCAAACACAAGCCTTTCAATTGATCACACACGAATGCGATCTACCAGTTGAGGCGGAATATGAGATCAAATTAGCTGGTGGCTTTAATCAGGAAAATGCAGCCAGTGCGATCATTGCGGCAACCTTAGTTGGTGCTTCCATCAACGATGCCCAGCAAGGACTTAAAGAAGCGAGAGTTCCTGGTCGAATGGATCAGTTGACTCATAAAAATGGTGCGCATGTCTATGTTGACTATGCACATAACTATTTAAGTTTAAAAACGTTATTAGCATTTGCAAAGAGCGAACATCCCAACGGTCGTGTGATCGTCGTTCTAGGAAGCCCAGGAAACAAAGCGATTTCCCGCAGAAAAGATTTTGGGGAAGTCTTGTCAGAAACAGCCGATGTCGTTTTCTTGACTGCTGATGATCCTGCCTTTGAAGATCCGCAAAAAATCGCAGAAGAAATCCATGCAGCAATTACGAATACGGAGCTTGCAGTTCATTATGAAATGGATCGACCAACTGCGATCCAACAAGCGTTAGCAGAAAGCCAACCAGAAGACTCTGTTGTCATCGCTGGTAAAGGCGTCGATGCGTATCAAAAAGTCGGTGGAGTCGATAAACCTTATGAAGGTGACTATGACATCGCAAAACGCTTGATCGAACAATGATGGCTTCTAAAAAAGAACGCTTAACTTAGACATATCACTTTAGCTAAAAGAGGTTGTAACGGAAGCGTCTTGATCTGAGCAGTAAGCTAAAAAATTATAAAATATGAGAAACTATATTCAATTTTCTAGCTTACTGTTTAAGGTCAGCTACTGGAACACTGTTGAGTCGATTTTAAAGAACACAAGATGCCTAAAATCCCAAACTCTTTTTAGATGGTTCGTTCCACACTTTTTGAAGAGGAACGAAATTCATGTTTTTTTCTAGCGATTTCTTGACTTTCATCCATTTTTTTATAAGCATTCGCTTTCAGACTATCAAGTGATTGTACTTCCGATGCCCTTTCTTTATTGGTAGAGGTGCTTTCCATTGAATCTGTTCCCTTCACTTCTCCTCTCTTATGTAGCCTTCCTGCTGCATAATTTTTCCATCTTAACTTATATAACGGTTCCTTCCATGGTGGCCTTGTTCTCTTATTATTTTCAAAAAAGACCACTTTATTCTTTAACACTTTCCAATCCCGATAAATATAACGTAATTCTGAAGATGTTAAACTGAAATAGTCGCCCTTACCGTACTCTTTGTCTATTACAGCTCGTTTATCTAGATCATCTAACGTAAAATAAATTTTTGTATTTGGTCTTGTTTTTACTATATCGATACCTATTTTACAGCCTCTTTTTGTATGTCCGCATGGTTCGATCCTTTCTCCATTTTTATGAAATTTATGCATATTTGGGCTATATGCTACCACTTCGACTTGCTCATAGGGCTTTTCTAATCTATTTTTTTCATTTTCCCGACTAAATTTGAAATAGCGTGGCCATAATGGCAAATCCTTGATTTCTGGCAGTAAATAATTGATCCAATCTTTAAAAAAAAGCTTTCTTTTCACTGGGTCCATAAGCATCTTTGCCCGCTGCTTCATTGTTTCTCTCAATCCTTCGATATATGTATCAATCAGATGATCATGTACACATCGACTATCTTTAAATACATCTTTTTCTGTTGGGATTTTTCCGTCCAAGAGATCACCGTAAAAAAATTTACGTGGCTCGGATAATCCGAAAAGAAAGATCATTGGTTCCTCTTGTGTATCCATGCTATTCCTCTTTTCTTATATATATATCTGAAAATTATTTTCTACAAAAAACTAAATCGTCATGGCTCGTTGCCTACGGACAAAAGGTTTCTTTTGTTCTTGGATATTTTTTTGTTTTCCTACTGTTTCTATCAGTAACGATTGCAAGTTTTTTTGTTCTCCTATCCTCTCACTTGTACTGGATATACTTGCTTGGATCTCTTCCATTGATTGACACCTTTGCTTCTCTAGATTTCCTGTTAGACGCCTTTTTCTCATTTCTTGATACTTTTGCCAATCCTTGACATATTTCCCTTCGATCCAAGGTGCTTTCACGATTTTTTTATTCTCAAAAAATACGACTTTTTCTTTTAGTAAATACCAATGGCGAAAGATATAACGAAGTTCTTTACACGTGAAGTCACCTTTGTATTGTTTTTTACGATTTTTATCAGCGATATTCTCCATATTCAACTTATCCAATACAAAATACATCTTAATATTGGGATAATGTATGACTATATCAATACCATTTTTGCATCCTCTTTCGATATGTCTCAAAAAATCTTTTTTCTTTTTATTCTCATTTCGATAGGAGAGTACCTCATTCTCCACGAATAAATTTTTTTCAGACACTACTTGTTTAAAGATATTCAGCAACTGATTCTTAGGATTCCATTGCACGCACTGCCAGTATCTTTTCCAATGCGGGCGATACTTATGTTCTTCTGCTAATAAGCTAGGCCACTTTTTCTCAAATTCTTTCCATTCTTCTATGGTTCCTAATTTTTTTTTCATCACGTTGCTAACGATTAATTCATGTATGCCTCTGTTGTAGCGATCAATGACATATTCTGATGAAGTCGCTTCTGTCAGATTAGGAAACTCTTTAAGATTAACCTTTCCTGCTACGACGTCATGAAAAAAAAGATATCTCTGCTTATGCATCCCAAATAATAAAATGTATACTTTTTCTGTGTTCATCCCTCTACTCCGTTTTCTTAAATTTACTGCTTTTACAAGCAAATGTAAGATTTGATTTTCTGGTTATATTTCTCTTTGTAAAAATGCTTTCCTTTGATTTACTTGAATTTGTTGGACTTTTTTCTGTTCATTCAAAGTATTTGCCAATTGATCAAACATTTTAATTTTTTCTTGGAATATTCGAGTTTGTTGTACAATTCCCTGTTGATTTAAATCGCCTTTCCATTGATGAAATGCAGCTAACTGTTTCGGTAATTCCTGACTTCCTTCTGGTCTCTTTTCTGAGTGTAGAGAGAGGCTTCTTGCTTTTTGAGGTTGTTGGATTTTTTGTTCATTTAGTTTATTTGCCCATTGTTCGAATGTGTTTAATTTTTCCTGAAATGCTGGACTTATACCTTTTCTATTTTGTTTGTTAGTCCGTATGATATACTCTGTACGTATGAACCTCATTAATGTCCCCATTCGATCCGCTTTGTCACCTGGGCGGAGAATCTTTTTCTGTGCTAGTTTTTGTTCTAATTTCTTTTCTCTATGCTCGATGTACTCTTGCCACGCTCCGACAAATGGTCCCTCAAGCCACGGTGGGGCTACTTGTTTCCCCTTTTCAATAAATGTGACTCTTCCTCCTATTTCCGGATAGTTTCGGTAAATTTTTCGAAGTACACTGCTGAATAATTCATTCGTGTAGAATTTCTTAGTGAGCGTTTCAAATGCGTGTTCTTGAATCTTGTATCGTATTCCCTTCATATTGATTCCGTCTAGTGAAAAGTAAATGGCTGTATTGCCACGAATAGCTGTTTCGATTGCAAGATTATATGCTTGTATTTCAAGATATTTTATAGGTACTTTTTCGTAATATTTCCCCCTACAGTATTCGTGGTATAACATAGTCCCATTTGTTTTCAAATTGACATTTTCTGATAAGTTCGAAAAAATAGTCGTTAAATGATTTCCGTCTTTTGACTCCATTGAACGAAGATACTCAGGCAAATGTACTACCTTCCTTGCTTGTACTTCCAACAAAGAAGGTAATCTTTTTGAAAAATCATCCAAATCTTCCGATGTAATCAGTTTTCCTTCTTTGACATATTCAATGATTAAATTTTCAATTGCTTTACTGCAAGCATCGAACTTATAGTCGTTATAGTTTTTATTGATAAGTTTTTCTTGAACTTCAGGTAATTGAGCCATCTCTTTACACGCACGCTTATGTCCAAAAAGTAATATTTCTCCTTCTATTTTGTTTGTCTGATTCGTATTTGATCCTTCACCTTCAGCTTTTTTATTTGTTATTACATGATTAAGATCTGGTTGCCGATCCTTTACAGAAGCAACTTTGATCCAAGGAGGATCTACAATCCTTACATTTTCTATAAAGAGAATCTTTTTGTAGATGTTTTCTACTCGTGACCATTTTTCTTGGACATAACGGAGTGAGTCTTGAAGAACGCCATTATCTTCGCGAAACAAATAATTTTTTTCGTCTATATTCTTGTGCTTTAAGTCACTCAAAGAGAATATGATTCTTATCTTATGGTCTGTTGCCATATCTAAAGCTGTTTTATACCCATGATCTTTGCGTAAGTCGATTGGGGTCTCATTTCCTTCCGCATTGATATAAAATAGTTTTTGGCCATCTGTATGTAGGTTGCCTGCTTGAATGGCTCCTCTAAAAACTGTTGATAAGCGATTCTCAGGATAGCGATTCATGGCATCATAATATTCAGAAAAATAAACTAATTTTTTTTCATTTTGGGGAAATAGCAACATAGGCAAGTTGTCAGAAAAATCCTCCCAATTTTGTAACGTGAGCAGGTTACCTTCCTTCACCTGTCGAATAATCAATTTCTCAATTTCATTACTACAAGCATCAAACATTTGTACCTGATAGTCCTTACCTGGTTGGTACTGTTCAAATTTATTTGACTCAAATAACCGTTTATATTCATCTTCTTGACCAAAAAATAAAATTTTTATTTCATCTGTTAACATCCTTATCGCTCCTATTACATAACATGTAAGGTATATGTAAGCTTATTTTTCCAACACATTCAGTTCTATGTATAAAATTTGTGCCAACAGCAAAGACATAAAACATGCACTTAATAAAAATCAACGAGTAAACCTTTGTGACCCAGAGACAGGTTGTTCTTTCTATTATTGGGTTCTTCCTTTTCTCATTTACTTTTAGAAACCCTCTTTTAAAGCTCTTAGAGATATGACATAGTTCTTTACAGGGATAAACTTTATGTCTTTCCCTTTGAGATTCATGTTAATCGTTCTTTTGTAAATCATTCAGCCAAACTATAACGATAGTGTACGCTGTCTACCTATACAGGCTTTCTTTAGTTCTTGCCTCTCTTTCTTTATTTTTGTTTTTGATAATATATTTTTTAAAGATGTTTCCCCTTGCTTTTTCTTGTCTATAGAGAAAATCGTTTGCTGGATATCATCCATTGACTGAGTTCGCATGCTACTTAGCTTTTTTGATAGTTGTTCTTTTCTACTCTCACGATACGTTTTCCAGGCGTGAACGTAGCTCCCATCTACCCAAGGTGCTTTTACGATTTTTTTATTTTCAAAAAATATTACTTTTTCTTTTAACTCATACCAATGGCGAAAAATATATCGTAGTTCTTTACATGTGTAGTCACTTTCAAATTGTTTTTTGCGATTTTTCCCTGCGATATCGTGCATATCCAATCCATCCAGTACAAAATAAATCATGACATTCGGGTAGCAAATAGCCATATCGATCCCGTTTTTACATCCTCTATCAATATGTTGTGTGATATATTGTTTTTCGTTGTTCTCATTGCAATAAAACAACGAAAAATGTTCCGTCTTTAGTCCTGCGGTAATCCCTTTGTAAAAAATATTCGATAACTGATTTTTAATATTCCATGCCATACACTGATAATATTTCTGCCAGTGTGGCTTATTTTTATGATCGATTCTAAATAACTTAGGTAAATTTTTTTCGAATTTCCGCCAAGATTCTATTGTTGTTAACTCTTCCCACAGTACTTTTCTAACGAGATAAAAATGTAGTTGGTTGTTATACCAATCAATGACAGCTGAGTCTATGCTTACTTCTTTCAGTGGAGGATTTCCCTGTAAATCTATTCTATTATTCTTCTCATCTTCAAAAAAAAGTTTCCGGCTATCATCTAGTCCATATAAAAAAATCTGTATTCCTTTCGTCTCCATTTATCTATGCCTCCATTCCTTCTCAAAGAGCCTTATTTTTCAAGTTGTGTTTAGTATACGTGGAATCAGCCCTTTATTTATCCTTTTTTTTCTGTTATTTAACATAATCACCAAGTTTCACTTCCCCTGTTTTTAGTGTCTTTTTTTTGTGTCATCAACAATGGTTTTCAAACAAAAAACAGCCACTCCTATTGTTCGCATAGGGATTGGCTGTCGACATCTATTACTAGCTATTCAAATGAAAAGAGCGCTTATTTATCATTCATTCCTTCTATTTCAACTGATTTTTCAATTCATTTTGAATGCGTGTTAATTCTTCTTCGGCGATCATCTGATAAGAGATGCCATGTTCGCCTGTGACACCATCTCCTGTAAAGCCAACACCCGTTAGTTGCTCAGAGTTCACATGATTCAGTGCCGTTCGATAGTGCCTAAAAAGCATTTGGCTCGTTTCCCATGAAATATTCGTTTGGGTATTTTCTCCAATAACATCAAGCATCTCTTTATAGTTTGCTAACGTGTTGACTGATCTTGCTTGATCCAAAAAGCCAGTCAAAATTTGTCGTTGTCTATTTTGTCTCCCATAATCGCCATCTGGATCTTCATAGCGCATGCGCGAATACTTCCGTGCATCTTCGCCATCTAACTGTAATTTCCCAATTGGAAAATCAACCCCTTCATAATGAAAGCTAAACGAATTATTGACTTCAACTCCGCCTACAAGATCTACTAATTCTTTCATTCCTTTTAAATCGATTTGGGCATAATAATCGATTGGGATGTCTAATAGATTTTCTACTGTTGCTATCGAGGTAGAAATGCCCCCAAAAGCATACGCATGATTGATTTTGTCATGGAAGCCTTGACCAATGATCTCTGTGTAGGTATCTCTAGGAAGACTAACTAATGTCGTCAGCTCTTTTTTTGGATTGACCGTGGCAACGATCATCGTGTCTGTTCTTCCATGTTCTGCTCTTTCCAGATCACCTTCATCTGTTCCCAGTAGTAAGATTGAAAATGGATCTCCTGCAAGATAATCCAACTCTGTTTCTATTCGCTCACTCGCTTCATAAGACTCATTGACCGTTGCTCGAATGTCAAAATAGATTTTCCCCACGTATCCTACGACCCCCAGAGTCATAAGTACGAGTACAGTCAATATAGAAAGAAATACTTTTTTTCTGCCAGACATCTACGTTCCTCCGATTTTATTTTTTGCCCATCTGGATTTTCGTCTTCTATTTCTCACTGAGATAGATCAATCCTTTTGGGACCTTTTGATTCGTCGCAATACCTGTCAATAAGCGATAGTAAACGTTCTTATCCTTTAAGATCATTTCTACAACCTCTTCTTCCGACAATCCCGTTTCTTCAAAAAAATCATGCTGCAAAAAGTCTAAAAACATTTGTAATTGCGCATCGATTTCTAATAATTCAGCGAATTGTTCTAAAATATTGTCGTAAGTTGTCTGACAAATCCCTATAAACCGTTGATGCAATTCGACACAAACCTGTTGAATAAGAGGAAAATCCTGCAAGTGACAAAGTTCATCGTAATTTTTTAAATAGGTAATAGGTGTCACCTGTACTTTTTTGATCATGATTTCTTCCTTTCATCTGGAAATTTATTTTGTTCATCCACGTGAGTTAAATCCTAACATCTATTAACGACATCAATCGTTGCCAATCGGTATCATTTGGGATTTTATTGAAAAGCAAACAAGTCTCAGCACCGGAAAAATTAGACAGATGCTCTGCATAATTTGTCACAATGATATCGAATTGATTGTTTTTGAAATAACCATGACTGATGTCTAATGCATTGGGAAAATAAAGTTCTTGATAGCTGCCTAGATTTTTCCGAGCGGTGACTTGGATCCGCTGTGAAATAAACTGATTACCTTCTAATAAAAAAGCGATTTTTTTGGGCTTCCCCCAATATAATTCCTTTAAGCAATCCATCAAGATCGTAAAAACTGTGCTTACGTCTTCAATCGTTTCTAACGTAAAACAAGGAATCCCTTTCAACTGGTTTCTCAAAAACTGAGTATTTTTCTCCACTTCTTCCGGAAACTCTTTTTTTACGAATGTATTCAAATCTGGAATCACCGTATTTAACACTGGAGAGATTTTATGTTTTAACATCATGTTAGAAAAAAAGGACTGAATAAACACGGTACTACTTTCAACTGCCCCATGTGGTGGATCGATTTCCTCTAAGTACCGTTCAGTAAGATGTATGACTCGAGGCTCTTTTCCTAATTTATCGCAAAATATCTTTTCGAGATCAACATCAAAAACGGTCCGTTTACTGAGCGTCAGTGCATAAAAGTAAATGATTTCTTTTTCGCAAATGGGCATTTGTAAATGATTAGATAACAGTTTTTTTAATTTTTTTAGTTCTAGATAGTATTCTTTACGGAACAACTTTACGATTCCAGGATCGAGTTTGACGTAATGACCATGAGAAGTTCGCTCTAAGATAATGTAGATCATGTAACAAATCTCTTCAAAAGCCACATTTGAAAAATCTCGACTGAATTCCTCTCCTTTCAGATCCAAGCCGATCTCCTGGATGATCAACGGAGGAAAGACGGTATGAGGAGTGATATCAGATTCGTAGTAAAAGTTAAAATAAAAATGTCGGATATTCACTTCTTCACCAATCAGATTCACCTGGCTTTTATTGATACTTAGATCGTAACGAGCAAGAATCGGTTCGATTTTCCTTAAATACCGCATCAATGTTGCTGGAGAAAGGAAAAAAATATCCGCCCATTCATTGATCGAAAGAATCTCGCCTAAAAAAATACTTTCGAGTATTTTGAACATCGGTTCATTACTGATCATTGCTTTTTTTTTATCAAAATATTTCTCTATATCCAATATTTTCAGTTTATAGCCAATGTTGGATGTTTTCATTTCGATCGAATCATTGAAGTATTCCTTGATATTTTGCAGATCTTCGATGATCGTGCGACTGGAACTTTTGATTACTTTCGACAATTCACGTATCGGTGTATACGCAACATGCTCCATATATTCTAAGAGATGCAACCATCTCAATGTCGTTTTATTCGTAACAAAAGATGATTGGATTTGTCTCATAACTTCACCTTCTCCTAATTAAAATAGCTTTTTAATTGTTCAATGATCCGGCTACTCGCCTGACCATCCCCATAAGGATTTTTTGCTTGTGCCATTTCTTGATAAGCTTGTTGATCTGTTAATAAATGGGTGATTTTCGCATATACCTGTTCTTCTTCCGTCCCCACCAACTTTAGTGTGCCTGCTGACACACCTTCTGGTCGTTCAGTCGTTTCTCGCGCAATCAACACTGGAACCCCTAGTGAAGGTGCCTCTTCCTGTATGCCACCGGAATCTGTCAGGATCAAGTAGCTCTTTGAAAGAAGTTGATAAAATTCTGGCGTATCCAATGGCTCGATCAGTTGGATATTGGTCTGTTCTTCTAAATACTGTTGCGCGATTTCTCGTACTTTTGGATTTTTATGGACCGGAAATACCACGTTTAGCTCTGGGTATTCTACGGCGATTCTTTTCAATGCTCGAAAAACATTTTCCATCGGCGAGCCAATATTCTCACGGCGATGCATGGTCACTAAGAGGATATTCTTCTCCTCATGCTTTAGCAGGCTTGTCTTTCTTTCCTCCAACGTCTGATATAAGGCATCGATCGACGTGTTGCCAGTGACCAGTATTCGCTCTTTAGGATGATTTTCTTTCCAAAGATTTTCTTGGCTTTGTTCCGTCGGAGCGAATAAAAAGTCAGACAACTGATCGATCAAGCGTCGATTCATTTCTTCTGGAAATGGGTCTTGCTTATCGCCAGTGCGTAGGCCGGCTTCCACATGACCAATCAAAATCTGCTGATAAAAAGCCGCAAGTGCCGCTGCTAATGCCGTCGTTGTATCTCCATGTACTAACACGAGATCCGGACGTTCTTCTTGAAAAACAGCTTCTAATTTTTCCAAGATGCGACTCGTCATACTAGACAATGTCTGATTTTCACGCATGATCGCTAAATTGTGATCAGACACTAGCTGAAAAGCTGCCATGGTTTGATCCAGCATTTCCCGATGCTGTCCTGTGACGAGCACCTTAGAAAGAAAACGGGGATCTTTCTCTAATGCTTTGATTACCGGCGCCATTTTGATTGCCTCTGGTCGAGTGCCAAAGATTGATAATACCTTTATTTTCTTCATAATGCTCCTCTTTTGTTATTTTTTTGTAACAAAGAAAATTGCTTTCTATAAATCTCATGCCATTGGGCTAAATAAGGTTGTAATGCATAGTCTTCTGCAATCGTGCTTCTAGCTGATCGACTTAACTGTAAACGATGGTCTTCATCTTGTAACAGTTTTCTCAATCCCTCAAGCATTGCTTGTGTATCTCCCGCGTCCACTAAATAACCATTTCTGTCCTGTTCGATCAATTCAGGGATGCCGCCTACTTTTGTGGTTATGTTTGGGATACCGGCTGCCATCGTTTCTAAAATCGCCATCGGCAAGCCCTCATGGTAAGATGGCAAGAAGTGTAGCACCGTTTGTTGAAACAAAGTTGGCAATTCTTCTTTTGCGACCCAGCCATTCAAAGTTACATTATGGATGTTTTCGCTTTTGATTTGTTGAGCGACTTCTTCGTTTTCTTCATCGCCATATAGCATGAAATGTATCGCTGGAAACTCTGCCTCACATGCTTTTGCTACTTCTAAAAGATCAAAACTCCCTTTTCTCTTACCGATTCGACCAAGAGTGAGGATCCAACTTGCCTTTGGCTCATACAGATTTTTAGAAGGCAGTTCTACGGCATTTGGTAAAATAGCGATTGCTGTATGGGTCAATGTTTGATAATACGCTGCCCAGCTATTGCTTAATACTACTAACTGATTCACTCTCTTTAAAATAAAGCGTATCCAACATTTAATCAAAGGATGTCCATTTTCATAAAATTGATCAAACTGCGAAGCGTGCATGTGGAAGATCGTCCGACAGTGTCTCGGCGTCAATAGTAAGAGGAGGCTCTTCCGATAAAAGCTCCCCTTTTGTGCAACATGAAAATGAAGGATATGACATTTTTCTTTTTTGATATGCGCACGAAATGTCATGAAAGCTTTACATTGTGTCCAAAACCGCCCTTTTTCTGACCATGTTTGATGGAAGAAAAATTGCAAGCCTTCTGGCACTTTTGCAGTTTTAAAATTCTGGATAACTGTAGCGATCCCTCCTTGGGCATCTGGATCAGGTCCAACGATCATAATATTCATACTTCTCTGATTTTCCTTTCTTGGACAAATGTTTTGACGATTTTCAGTTCGTGACGATAAACGATGAGCACGATACACATCAAAAGCAACACCAGTCCTTTTTCTAGCCAGAATATTCGGTTAAATGCGGTAAAAAGAGCAAAAACATAAAGTAACAGCGCTAAACTCACTTGTCGTTTGACTGAAAAACCTTCCCAATGCTTCATCGAAAAATAGGTTCGTGAAAAAAAGAAAAGCAAGTAGCCAAAACCTGTTGCGATCGCTGCACCTGTCGCACCTAATAGCGGCACAAGTAATAAGTGAGTCATCCCTGCGGCCAATACTGCCACTAGCGAAGCAGCGATATTCAACTGGCTTTTTTTGGAAAAAACGATGCCTAAATTCGTCGTTTCACTGATCGTCATCATCAAAGGATAAAAGGAGAGTAGCGGAAACAAATACTGCGCTTCACTATATTCACTAGATAGCAATAACACGATCCCTTCCTTAAAGAGAACCATGAACAAAAAGCAAAAGGATAACAGGAACATCATCAAGTGACTGACACGCTCATAGTAAAATAGCGGTTTGTTTTTTTTTGTACCATTCATAGGCAGTCGGAATCCAAAAATTCGCAAAACTGACTTGTAAGACCATCAATGCACTCGCTACCTTAAATGCAGCAGTATAAATTCCCAACGAAGCAAAATCAGCAAAATGCCGCAACATGACTTTATCGATGATCGTCAATAAACTGTAGAGAAAAGTACCTATCACCGTTGGGAGACCAAAGCGATACAGATTTTTGAGCAACGTTTTGTCGATCTTAGTAACGAGTGGATAAAAAAATATACTATTCCCGATGATCAGTACGCAATCCCCTAAAATTTGGCCTACTAACATCCCATAAACGACCGTAATAAAAGTAGGACTGCCAAAATAAAGAAATAGCAATGTGAACAATAAAATGATGAGCTTGACCAAGATACTATAAACCGAAAAAATAAATGCTTTATTTTGCATACGAAGATTCAATAAAATAAAACGCTCAAAAATCAGGAAAATCGCTGATAAAGCTAACAAATAGATCGCATGAGTATAGCTCGGATCTTCAAATAAAATCAGTGAAAAGTGCTTTGCATAAAGAACCAAGTTCATCGCTAAAACAATAGCGCCAATCAAGGGAATCATCATCGCTTGCTGCAACAGCGCCTTCTTATTTTCATAGTCATGGTATTCTCGGGTAAACGCCTGATCAAAACCTAGATAGATCACATAGATCAAAAACGTCTGCGCAAGAAAAAACATACTCGTTTTTCCGTATTCTTCTGGACTTAAAAAGGTCGTCGTCACTGGTAAAAGTACCAGATTCAAGACCGCTGAACCTAACGAGCCAATCGAGAAAAAGCCCAATCTTATAAGTATTTTTTTCAAAAAGCACCTCACTCTTTCTCTGTTAAAATAATCCCACCACAAATCAGTCCTAAAAACGTAGAAGACAATGCAGAATACAGAACATGACCGGCAAAAAAGCTGTAAAAAAAGACAACGACCAATGCCAAACTATAGACTGAACGTTTACTTGGTTGAAAGGCTAAATAGAGAAAATAAGCACCCATGATCAGCAACAAACTAGTTCCTAAAAAACCTTGACCAAAGAGCGTATCGAAGAAATCCATTTCAATCAAGCCTAAACGCCCAAAGTTCGCTAAACGATACTCGAATCCTTGCCCAAAAATCATGGTAAAATGACGCCACTCATCTTCTAAAAAAGCAGACATGCCACCAATCAAAAAATCACTTCGAGAACTAGAGATCAAGCGGACCAAATCGCCATCGAATAGATGATAAAAATAAACCAAACGTAAATAAGTCCCTTCAACGGCTTGGATCATTAAAGGAAACCCTTGTATGAATAACCAAAAAATACCAAAAAAACTAAACAACCAAATAAATAACTGTTGCATCAGTGCTTGACGTTTGATTCCTTTGACTAATCGCCACAAGAGATAAAACAAGGTGACTAGTCCATAAAAAATGCCCGTCTTCGTGCCAACAAGTACTAAACAAATGAAATTCCCAACAAATAGACTACCTAAAAAAAGGGAGCGTCTATGTGTTTGCTCTTTGATTGAGCCAATCAATGCTTGGACAGTAAAAGTAATCGAGACAATAAACGCAAAACTTGTATCATTGTTTGCAAAGAAATATCCTTTATAGCCAGCATCAGAATTGTCATAAGTTTGATAGCCTAGCCCTAAGAGATAGGGAATCAGTAATCCAAGTGTAAATAGAACACTGATGATGATGAATAACCGATCATAACGAACTTTGGAAATCAGTTCCTTCCGTTGATACACAAAATAAGGAATCAATATCCACAAAAGATATTTGACATACACCGACAGATCCGCAATCATCCACGACCAGGAATACTGTAAGAAAACAGACTGTAGTAAGAAGATCACAAGTGTGGTCGTGATAAAACCATAGGTCAAATACGTATAATAACTACGTGTGATCCTTCCCAAAACGATCATAGTGATCAGAAATAAAAAAAAGAGCAAGCGATAAGCGACACCAATCGGAAAACGAACACCGATACTTAGAAACAAGCCATTCAACACATCGATGATTGGAAAAATCGCCACAGTCCACATAAAAAAAGTGAGGATTCTCTGATTGTTTATATTCATGCGTTCGTTCGCTTCTCTCGCCAAACCGTTCTTAAAAAGCGGAGATTGCCTTTGATGTAGCGATCAAACATCCTGATTGGCTCTTGAATGAAACGATAAAACCATTCTAGACCTGTCTTTTGCATCCAAAGAGGCGCACGCTTTGTCTTACCTGCGACGATATCAAAACTTCCACCGACTCCCATTGCAAAGGGAACTTGCAACACTTCTCTAAAAGTTTCTAGCCAGATTTCCTTTTGAGGGCTGGAAAAAGCAACAAAAAGGAGATCCGGTTTTGCATTTGCGATTTTTTGAGCGATTTTCGGAGACTCTTCATGTGAAAAATAGCCATGATGGTAGCCTGCGATCGTAAGATCAGGGTATTTTTTTTGATCATGTGCGACGACAGAAGCCACGACTTCTTCTGTTGCACCGAGATAATAAGGACGCCAACCTTTTTCCGCAGATAACTTTACTAATTCACGAAAGAGATCGATACCGGTGACTCTTTCTGGCACATCATAGCCCAAATAATGTGCCGCCCAGACGATCGATTGGCCATCCGCAGTAATCAGCGCTGCACGATTGACGATCTTTTGTAACTCGGGATCTGCGTGCATCAAATTTATTTTACCTGCGTTTATTGAAACGTGTTGTGCATGGATACCTTGTTCAATCATTTCTTCGACTGCAGAAACAGTCTCAACAAACGTCAACGGATCTAACTTACTTCCAAGAATCTCTATTCGGCGCTGTCTATTCATCAAAAAGCTCCTTTAGATAATAAGACTGTCCCGATCGTCTTCACAAAAATTTTCAAGTCCAACCATACAGTCAAATTTTCGATATAGTAGAGATCCAACACGACCATTTCATGAAAACTCAATTCGTTCCGGCCACTCACTTGCCAAAGTCCTGTACAACCAGGAGTGATCGTCAGTCTTTTTTTGTCCGTATCAGAATACTCTGCCACTTCTCTTTCCAAAGGAGGACGTGGACCTATCAGTGCCATTTCGCCTCGTAAAACATTTACTAATTGTGGAAGTTCGTCCAAACTCGTCTTTCGCAGAAAACGACCGATCTTTGTGATACGTGGATCATTTTTTAATTTGAACATCGGCCCTTCGATTTCATTTTTATCTAAAAAATCATTTAAGCGTTTCTCTGCTCCTGGATGCATCGTTCGGAACTTATACATTAAAAATGTCTGTTCGTTTTTACCAACTCGCACTTGTTTAAAGAGGATCGGTGCTTGCCAGTCGCAACATTTTATACTCACACAAATTAGGAACAACAATGGGCTAAGCAATACTAGAAGAAACAAGCTTATAAAAAATTCGATCATACCTTTCCAATAGATATAGCGATTCGGCGCAACACGTAACTCTTCATTGTCAATTGTTGGTCTATCCATCTTTCCTTCTCCTTAGTAATAATAATTCTTGGCATTATCTGTTCCATTCAATACAACACCTAAGATATTTGCATCTACCATTCTTAACTTTTTCACTGAGTTTTTTGCAGCTTGCTTGTTTGTTTTATCGGCATGAACGACAACGACCACACCGTCTACTTTCTTTGAGAGGATCAAGGCATCTGAAACGATATTGATTGGAGGCGTATCAATGATCACTACATCATATTCCTGTTTGAGCTGCTCTAAGGTAGCGGTCAATTTGGGTGATGACAGCAGATCATTCGGATTCGGCAGAATAGGTCCACTCGTAATGATTGAAAATTCAAAATTTTCCAAATTCACTCGTTGGATACAACTAGCGATTGAAACATCGCGACGCATATAATTCGACAATCCGACATGCGCCTCTTTCATAAAACGCTTATGTTGCGTCGGTTTTCGTAGATCCGCATCAATCAACAAAGTACGGCTGCCTTTTTGTGCATAAGCGACCGCCAAATTTGCGGATACCGTAGATTTCCCCGTACCACTTTCCCCTGAAGTCACTAAAATCGTTTTTACCTCTTGTTGCGTACATAAATACTCGATATTTTCTCTAATCAATTTATATTGCTCTCTCGTAATCGAATAACTTTCTTTCATACTTCGCATCACACACGCGCCCTTCGTCTCGTACTTCTTGGAGGATTCGGCTCAAATGTAGGTATTTGCTTTTCTTTACTCACTTCACCTAGTATTTGCAGCTCCAGGATTTCTTCAATCTCTGTCGTTGAAGAGAAGCTTCTTTCCAATACAAGCAAGACAAAAACGAAAGTGAATGCCAGTAGTAAGCTAAAGAAAAAAGTCAACGTGAGCAGAAGAAATCGATGAGGACGAGTCGGTCTTTCATTGGGCAAAACCTCATCTTCCGCTAAAATCGTCACATTATCGATATTCATAATACTTGGGATCTCCTCACTGAAAATCTTGGCAGTCGTATTCGCGATCCTCGCAGCAACTTTTGGACTTCTGTGGTAAGCATTGATTTCAATGATCTGCGAATTTGTTGCATTTGAAACACTCAATCGTTCACTTAATTCTGAAATGCTATAGTCTTCATTTAGTGCTTCACTGACCGCATTTAAAATCCTTGGACTCAAGATGATCGCACTATACGTATTGATTAGTTGAAGATCAGCTTGGATCATCTGCGTTTCTAACCGTTGCCCTGTCGAATGATCAGCTTGACTGACCAACAGCTGCGCACTTTTTTGATAGATCGGTTCAGCAAACAAATGAAGATAGATAAACATGCTTAGTAAGGGAAGACTAATGATCATAAAAATCCAGCCTTTTTTTTGCTGTACGACTTGCTTTAATTTTTTGATATTTATTTCTTTTTTCATCACGTTTCCCTTTCAGTATCATTAAATCCCGACAAAATAAGTTACTTTGTTACTGGTAGCTTCCCAAGCGAATACGCCTGTTCAAAACTGCTTATGTTCGTTAAAATATTTTTCGTATCAAAAACGACCGCTTGATTCATTTCTTCGATACTTTCTGTCGGGATTTCTTTGAATACATCATGATCACAGAGAATCACTGCCAGATCACTCCCTGAAAGAGCTTCTTCTAACTGCGATACATCCGAAGTTGGCACGTATGGATCATAAGTGACTACTTCATAATTTGATTGCTGTCTTAACCTTGCAACAATATCGATTGCCGGACTTTCTCTCGCATCATCGATATTGCCTTTATAGGCAAGTCCTAAAATAGCGATTTTTCCGTCTTTATGATCAGGTACGATTTCTTTTATTTTTTTGATAATAAATTCAGGCATATTTGCATTGATCTCACGCCCTAACTGAATCAGCTTTGCTTCTTCCGGTGCGGCTGCGACAACAAAATATGGATCAACTGCCAAGCAATGACCACCAACGCCAGGCCCTGGCTGATGAATATTCACACGAGGATGCTGATTAGCTAATCTAATCACTTCCAACGCATCAATATTTAAACGATCGCCTATTTGCACCAGTTCGTTGGCTAAAGCAATGTTCACATCACGATACGTATTTTCCATCAATTTTGATAACTCCGCTATTCCGGTAGAAGTTCCCAACATCTCCCCTTGTACGAACGTCTGATAGATTTTCTTTCCTTGCTCGATACAGGCAGCAGTCATCCCACCAATGATTCGATTATTCCTAACCAACTCTTCAAATATTTTCCCTGGCAATACGCGTTCAGGGCAATGAAGTAAATAAAGATCTTGTCCGATAACGAATCCCTCTGCTTCAAAAAATGGTGCCACCATGTCTTCCATCGTACGTGGCTGGATCGTGGATTCGACGATGACCGTATTGCCTTTTTCTACATAAGGCAAAACTGCTTGCATTGCCGCCTTCAAGTACATCAGATCACAGCTGCCATATTGGTCTTCTTTATTTGGCGTCGGAACGGCAATAATAAAAGCATCGGCTTTTTCTGGAACAAGTTGTGCTTTGAATTTTTGATTTTCTAATGCCTTTGCTAGATACGTCTCAATCTCTGGTTCTTCAATCGGGGCTTGTCCTCGTTGTAAAGAATCAATCACCGATTCAGAAATATCGACACCCACTACCTCTACTCCATAATGCGCAAAAGTGATTGCTGTCGGCAATCCAATATAGCCTAGCCCAATAACGTTTATCTTCATTCGCTTTTAACATCCCATTCTGCTAATTGATCTTCACCTGTTTGGTAGATCAACTTACTTGCTTGTTGCTCCTCTTCTAGTTCAAAGGAAACATTTCCAGTAAGTGATTCCCCCACGGCAATCTCATTTCCAAACATCGCCATCGTATGATCCAACTCGACCAAGTCACCGTTCTTTGTTTGTAAAAGAAAATCGATGGAGCCTAAGCCCGCAGAAACCGAGCCCATATTTTCGCCAGTGATCGTAAAAGTATGCAAGACACGATCGCCATCTTCTGTTTTCTTCTGGTTGATCTCCTGTTTATCGATGCTGATCTTTAGACCGCCAACAACCGTTTGCGGTTGTGTCACTTGTTTTGCTGCATCGCTACTAGCGGTAGCATCTGTTTTCGTATCCGTTTCATTCGAACAGCCTGCAACAAACAACAGTATAAGTAACAGACTAAGTAACTTGAGTTTCATTTTATCTCTCGCTTTCTATAGTGAAAGGGTCCCTTGCATGGATTGAAATACAAGGTCCCCTTCATTTCTTCCAAAAATCGAATGTTTATTCGACGATCGTTACGTTTGCTTTTGCAATGATCTCTGTACTTTGATTTCGGAATCGATGGACGCCATAAATCGTCACTTTACTTTCTTTGGTGATACTGCTTGCCTGAGTAGCATTCAAGTAAGCTGTAAATTTCCCATCAGCAAATGCACTGACCCAAAGCGTCAATCCATCAATATCCAAACGACCAAAATTGATATCTTCTCCCGTATAAGTCCCTGTGATAACTCGACTTCCCAATCTGTAGTCGTCAGGGGTGATCGTGCCGGTAAATTCTCGGTTGATCGACAGAATACTGCGGTCTAATTCTGTTTCGACTGGACGACCATTGATGATTTTCTGTTGGTAACCGACCAACTCTACTTTTTCAGCATCACGTATCATATGACGAACCGTTTGATTGACAAAGTACGTGAACGTTTTTGTCGATGTGTTGAAGGTACCGCCCCATGAAACGGACTGACCGTCAATGATCAAATTAGCTAAATTGATATCGCCAGTAAATGACCCAGTGATGAGATTTTCTGTTACTTTAAATGGCTCCGGTGTAATCGTTCCCTCACCTCTGACTACCTCGACTGGCTGGCGGACAAGACGATGATCGACTGTTTGTCCATTCGTTCTTTCTCGGTGGAAGGTTTTGATTTCCACTTTTGCAGCCTCTCTCACCCGATCTCTATAACGAGCGTGGACAAAAAATTCAAACGTCCCGGCCTCTTGATCAAACGTGCCGCCCCAGTTGCCTACTGATTCCCCATCAATCAATAGATTGGCAAAATTGATGTCGCCACTGAACGTTCCAGTAATTGTTGTTTCCGTCGGTCGATAGCGATTCGGTGTCAGTGTTCCTCTCAATTGGGCGATCACTGGTACTTCTTTCACATCTAATACTTCGATGGCTTCGCTATTTCCGCTGACTTGTCGATTCAACGCTTGGATCTCTACTTTGTCTTCTGCTTTGATATTGAGATTCCCTACGAAGAAAGAGAATGTCCCATCTGGGTTGAATGTTCCGCCCCACACATTCGTAGACGTTCCATTGATGATCAATCGAGCTAAGTTCACATCGCCAGTAAAACTTCCAGTAATCGTTGCTTCTCCTACCCGATACTGCGCAGGTGTAATCGTCCCAGCTAAATCTCTTTCTAATTCGACTCTTTGTCGATCTAAGACTCTGCCGTTTTGATCCAATGCTTCGATTTCTACAACGTCATCCACCGATTGAATGCGATTACCGACAAAAAATTCAAATTTCCCATCAGCAAATGTCCCCCCACGGACAGATACTCCATTGATATGGACACGAGCAGAAACCACATGACCGGTATAACCACCTGTCAGGAACAGGTTACCCGAAGAAACGTTATATTTATTTGGTGTAATCGTTCCTTCCGTACTTGCTGGATCGATCACGACCACTGTTGAAGCGATATTCGATGTCAGTCCATCAATACTTGCTTGTGCAAGGATCACTGTGCCCAAAGGCTGAGGGTCGATTTCTAGTTCAAACTCCCCATCGTTATCAACTGTTCCTGTCGCGATAACGTCACCATCCACCTTGATTTCGATTTGAGCGTTTGGCTCGGCTGTCCCCGTCACAGTCGTTGAAGTCGTTGTTACTTCATTCAATGTCGTAGCTGCAATCGTCGCTCTGACTACGATCGTTTCTGCAATATTCGAAGAAACGCCATCCAATGTGGCTTGTGCCGTAACAACTGTTCCTGCTTCCTGCCTTTCAATCGTCAACGCATAAATCCCATCACTTCCCACACGTCCAGTAGCTAAAGTGATTTCCCCTGCGCTAATAATGATCTCCGCATTCGGTTCAGCTGTACCTGTGACGCTCGTTGAGTCTGTATTCAAGTCTGAGATCGTCGTTTCTGCAAGCGTGGCTTTTTCACTATCTCCCACGATCGTTTCTGCTACAGAAGTAAGCCCATTGATAGTTGCTGTCACACTGACCTTAGTGCCGACTGATAAAGCCACATTGGCAGGAATAGTCACTTGATACGTGCCATCACTTCCTACACGGCCAGTCAATGTTGGTTGCCCTTCGATCGTGATGGTCAAGCTAGCATTCGGTTCTGCTTGTCCAGTGATCTGAGTAGAGGCTGTGGTCAATTCATCAATCGTTGTTTGCTGGATCGTTGCGCCAGCAACAAAGTTTCCTGTGACGATTTTCCCAACTCTTCCACTATTGAATGTCGCATTGAATCTTGCGTCATTTGATTGGATCTGAGAAGTGATTTGCTTTATAAGATAGCTGTTCACTGAAAACGAGCCTTGGTTGAACTCCTGATAATTAAAGGTTGGATCACCTGAAAAATTCGCTCCCCTTGCCCAAGTTTGTATTCCTCTAGAAGAACGGATCGTGTAATTTGTCGTTCCTGGATAAGAACCGATGGCGCTACCATTTCTATGATTGTTTTGGATGCGAACATTGGACCCTTCTTCAAAAGTGCTTGATTGTCCCAAATTAATGGCAGAAAAAGTACTTCGACCAACAACATCTAACGTTCCACCAGACGAAACGTGTAATGATCCTCTTAATCCTAATGCTTCTTGTGTTTTCTGCGTATTTGGTGCACTAGCGATTTTAAATGTCGCCCCAGAAGCAATCGCTACTCGAGAACTACTTCCTTCAATCAATACCGCTTTCACTTTATTTCCTGAATTATTTTGTGACACGTCGAGCAAACTGTTAGACGCCAAGTTGATTTGTCCACCATTAGTAAGATGGATCGCACGAGCAGTCCCATTATTGTTGGCATGGACAGATGCGCCAGTATCCACATTCACTCGGCTATTTGCATTCGCCCAAATCAGTGAACCCGCATTGATTTGATTTTGTCCTAAAAAATTCACAGAGGAATTATTGCCATTTAAATACAATAAACGTCCCGTTGCGTGACTATTTTCATGAATCACGTTGGTAAAGGACACACTTGATGTTCGATTTTGATAAATCGTATCCGTCGCGCGAGACACGATGCGCACGTTGCTGATACTCAATCCTTGATTCACAGTATTTCCATATAGGCGAACATTGTTTGCAAAGGTCAAAGTATGACCATTTCCTTCAATCGATTTCGTTGTCCCTGTCCATGTCACACTGCTAGACATAGTGATTGAATTCGCTAAATGGATTTGCGTGACATTCGCATTAGCTAACGCCGTTCTTAATTGTGCATTCGTAGATACTTGGACTACATTTCTTGCTAAATGAGCCTCAGCTGCTTCTACTTCTTCAGACTCTTCGACTTCTGTTTCGTGATCTTCAGCGATTTCTGACTCTGAATCTTGAAGCTCTTCTGTCTCCGCTTGTTCTTCCGCTTCTACAGGATCGACAAGCTCTTCTGGTGATTCTTCACTTTCTGGAACAAGTTGCTCCTCTTCTACGTTGTCGGGCTGATTTGTTTCATCCGGATCAACGATTTCAGCAGATGGTAAATCAGATAATAAATCATTGGATTGAATCAATTCTGCCACTTCTGGTGAAACCGGTTCATGTTCTTCTGTTGCTAATGCAGTAATCGGCATCATCGATAAGGTCAACTGACTGACCAACAATAAGCCAGTTGCTTTTTTACTCATTTTTTTATTCATAGTTAACTCCTTTTTTCTTTATGTGAAGCAAGATGATTATTCTGACACTTCCTTTCTTGTCTATATAAAAAAACATTCTTCGTATCCATTGATCAGTGAAAACATTTAGCTACTTTGAACGTGCTTCACTTTTCAACTTAAAAGACAAAAAGAATATTCTTTATTTATTGCTTAGAATAAGGATAATTTAACATGTTTGATTCTGAATGGTTAAATCAACTTTTGCACTCCGGTATGTAAAACGTGTCTTTTGTCAATGGAATTTAGAAAAAATTATGATTAAATATTTCAAATATAAAGTTATAATAGCTTGTATCCTTGCGTAGTAAGACAGGAAAAGGCTCTCACCCGTTTGTTCTTTTTCTACGGACTAAATCATGTTTTTTAAAAGATCATTTGTCATTAAAAAAGTTACCAAGAAATCAAGTTTCTTCCTCTGTTTCTATCTCATTCACTAAAATATACAAAAAAACCGAGGCTCAACGTTGTGTCAAATAACGGTTGATTCTCAGTTTCACTTGATTTATTTACTTTTTAAGCACTTTCTTAGCCGCATCTATCTAAAGGCATATACAGTGTCCTCTAAAGATTTTCTTTCTTTTTGGTTTGCTCTTTTCCGCTTGTTGCTTTGAAAACGAACAAATCGACTGAAATGTTTTTAGGTTTGCTTGTTGATTTTTACTTGAGGTCAGCGAGACATTGGACTGAAATGTTTTCATGTTTTCTTGTTGCTTTTCACTCGGAATCGGTGAGACATCGGACTGGATCGGTTTTCGTTTCTCTTGTTGCTCTTCACTCAAAATCGGTGAGACATCGGTTTGGTTTGGTCTCAGCTTCGCTTGTGGCTCTTCACTCAAAATCGGTAAGGCATCAGGTTGGATCGGTCTCAGCTTCACTTGTGGCTCTTCAATCAAAATCGGTAAGACATCGGGCTGGTTTGGTGCCAGCTTCGCTTGTGACTCTCCACTCGAATTCTGCAACTCATTGGATTTCTCTTCATTCGCCTTCTTGGCAAGCAACCGATTTATTCTTTGCTTATTGTACTTTTTCCATAATCTGACGTATTTCCCTTTGATCCATGGGGCTGCTACTTCTTTATTTTCTTCAATAAATATGACTTTATCTTTCATATCTGCCCACTTTCGAAAAAGCGCTCGTAGCTCCCTGTTCGTATGTTTCCCATCATATTTTTTTGCTCTCGCTTTACTGAATACCGCACGCATATCGATGCCATCTAAGATAAAATATATATACACATGTGGATGATCTTTAGCCATATCGATACCATTTTTACACCCTCTTTTTATGACACCCCATACATTAATCTGTTTATTTTCTTCATTTTTGTAACAAATAACACACCCATCTCTTAGCAATTTTGGTGCTTTCATCGCTTCTTTAAAAATGGAGAGCAACTGATTTTTAGGATTTTTTTCCATGCTTTGATAATATTCATCCCATAAAAGAAGCGTTTTTGATTCTTTCATCAAGTAGTTCGGCCATTCCTTAGAAAAATTTTGCCATGCTTCTAATGAGGTCAGTTTTTCGAGAGAAGTACGGATCAATCTGTTCAATGTTACATTATAACTATCAATTACATATCGATAGAGTTCACCTGTATTTGGTCTCTCAGTGAGAAGCCATTCAAATTTTCCTTCAACAACTGCACTGAAAAACGCACTTCGATACTGTTCCATCCCGTAAAGTAATACTCTTTTTTCTTCCATTTACCCTTGTCCCCTCTGTATCAAGTCATTTATTACTTTGTATTTATGCCGAAGCTATGAACATCTACTCTAACAGTATACAAGGTTGTTTTTTCTAAACGCTCCATATTTTCTCGTTATTTAACATATATACTCCGCTTATCTTTCATAACACATCACAAAAAAACTCAGTGACACCCTCTCTACGAATGGTCACTGAGTTTATTAGTCTAGAATTAAGCCAATGAACCTTCTCGTGCTAATTCTGCGGCTTTTTCTTTTTCTTCAGTTAATAATTTATTGTCATAAAACTTGATGAATGGTAACCAGATGATGAAGCCAAGAATCGCACACAAGACAGCTAAGACAGCCGCTTTCCAGTCACCACCACTACCGACAAATGCACCGATCCCCACTGGTGAAGGCCACGGCATTTGCGCTAACATCGGACGAACGATTTCTAATTTGATGGCAAAATAGGCTAACGATGCCGATGCCATTGGTGCTAAGAAAAATGGCACTGCCAAGTAAGGGTTATAAACGATCGGCATACCGAAAATGATTGGTTCATTGATATTAAAGATCCCTGGGACTAATGATGCTTTCCCTAACACTTTTAATTGGTCCGATTTTGCCATGAAAGCGATAAAAATGATCAAGCCTAATGTTGCCCCAGATCCACCGACTGTTACGTAAGAGTTATTGAACTCACCGGCTAGTGGATAGTTGGCGCCTTGAGCATTTGCTGCCATGTTGGCTAACACGATCGGTGTCAAGAAGGAGGTGATGATGTTTGCCCCATGAATCCCCACGATCCATAACGCATGGATCAAGAAATAAATGACCATGATCCCGATCCACGTATTCGTCAAATTTGTTACAAAGCCAAAAGGAATCGCAATCATTTTGAAGATATCTGTGCCTAAAGCGACTAAGGTTCCATTGACAATCATGACCACAAAAGCAATCACAAACGTTGGGATCAATGCGGTAAACGAACGTGAAACCCCAGGAGGGACTACATCTGGCATTTTAATGACGAAGTTTCGTTTGACACATAGACAGTACAATTCAACTGCGATGTAGGACATGATGATTGCGGTAAAAATACCTGAAGTCCCTAGACGTTCGACAAATGCCCCCATGCGTACACCACTGACCACTGTTTCTGTATCTGTCATGCTAGAGATCAAGCTGATTTTTCCATCTGAAATGATCAACTCAGGAATACACATGAAGAAAGCAAAAACAGATAATAGCGCACCTGTTAGTGGATTGACGTTCAATCCTTGTTCATCTCTTTCGATCGAAGTTAATTCATAAGCAAATACAATAGCAAAATAAATGGATAGTATCCCCATCGTCATTGTGTTGACGATCATGTACAAATCACTGACTTTGAAGAAGGTAGCATTGAAAAATCCTTCTAAAAACGGAAATGGTAACGGCAAAATATTTAAAACTAAAAACATTGAACCTACGATCGTAAAGGGAATCGACGCCATCCCCGCAGCCATTACTGCACGTACGATCTTGAATTGTGCCACTTTCCCCATCGGTCCCATCAAATATTTCTGTAGAAAATCAAACATTTACTTACTCCCCTTTCCAAAATGTACTACACGTTCATACTCTTTGATTCGTTGATAGTGACGATCAGTATTCGCATGGATCTTATTTAAGCGTTGCTGACAAAATAGACAGATCAGTAGACCGCTTACAATGACAAAAAGGATCAATGCTTGTCCACTCGAACCTTGTGCCATAAAAGGAAATAATTCAGAATAGACAGGCGTAAAGACAGCTAATGCTAGAAACACATTGATCACCGCTTGCAAGCGAAAATAATTTCTAGTAACCGAAGCGTTATTTTTGTGTGTACGATAAAGTGCTACTTGTTCTGCGACAACTGGTAAAAGAAAGAATAATAGCCCTAATGGTAGCCAAAACAGAATACTGCTTGCAAGTAATAAAGAGACCAACCAATACAGATTGGTAAAAAAGAAACCAGCCGTCAAGTAGCGGATGATCAAGTAACGATTAAAGTACAAGACTTTCAAGCTAAACGCTTTTTTCTCTAACTCACGTTGTTTTTTCTCAGCCTCACTCATTTTCCCACCTCCATTCTTCTTTTATTTTTGATACAAATAACTCATTTCTTTGGCTACTTCCAATAAAGTCATCGTCGTCATCAGATGATCTTGTGCATGGACCATAATAATCTCCATTTCAATCTTTTGACCACTCGCATATTCTTTCAATAAATGCGTTTGTGATTTATGGGCTTCTAAAATTTCTTGATTTGCTTCATCTAGCTTATCTGCGGCTTCTGTAAAACTTTCTGCTCGTAACAAAGCAAATGCCTCGTGGATCAATGTTCGGGCATTGCCACTGTGAAAAATAATATCAAAAGCGGTCACTTGGAGCTCTTCACTCGTCATTTTCTCCGTCATCAGGACTCCTCCTTAGTAAATCATTTTCATAAATTGTTGATTAAAATTTTCAAACGTTGGTTCCGCTAAAATCAGCTCTTGCAAGTCCAAGCGGTCAATAAATTTAACAATCGCCTTTGTCACCACAGTGATGCCTTCATTTTCAATACAAGAAGGAGAAACCAGAAAGACAAAATGGATCGTTGTTTGTTCGTCCCACTGCATCCCATCAGGTATAACGCCGACGGCAATTTTGGCAGTCGCACCAACTGGGATCGCTGGATGTGGGACAACCACTTGTTCACTGAAAACGATCTGGCCCATTTTCTCACGACGTTCGATTTGGTGATACATCTCAGACGTATAATTTTCCGTTTCACCTTCTTGTAAGAGTGCTAATAAGTCAGCAATCACACCTTCTTTTGTTGGCGCGGAAGTATAGACTTTAAACCAGTCACAAGAAATCTGATCTTCATAAAATGCGATTTTTTCTTCCCTCAGTGATACGGATTCTCGTGTTTTCATCAAACAATTTGGTCGATATTCCTCGATCACTTTCCGAATCGTTTGAACATCTTGTTCGTTCAAGAAAACACTGACATGAAGGACAGGTACTTTGAAAAACATTGTTGATAAATCAATGGAAGAAATGATCAAATCCACATTTTCTAATGCTTCTTCATTGATTTCGTAATAGCCCTTCACTTGCGTCACTGCAATATTTTTTCCAAATTCACTCAACACGCGATTTTTTAACAGTTGCGCACTTCCGTAACCTGTCGCACAGATGATCAATGCCTGTAGTTTACAATCCACCTTATTTTTTTCAATTGCTGCCATTAAATGAAGTGCTAAATAGGCCCACTCATCCTCATTGATTTCATATTGATGCAAGGAAGGCATTCGACTGAAATACTGTTTCGTCAATTCAAAAGCTTCCGGATCTTCTTTCTTGATTTCCTTTGTCAACGGATTTTCCAAAGCGATTCCTCGCTCTAAACGGACCAGCATCGGTTCTAAATGATTCAATAAACCGTTTCTAAATTGATAATCTTCTACTAATGACTGACCCAAAACTTGAGCCAATTCATTAAGAACGGTCATTAGTTCTGTCACTAGTTCCTGATTCTCTCGCTGACTGTTTTGATTTGACTTTGCCATCAAGTGTAACGCTAGATAGGCGATCTCATCTTTAGGAAAACGAACCTTCATCACAAGCTCGATCCGTTTCGTAATATTCGTAGCTGCTTGATACTCCGTTTCATGAATCTCTTTTCCCGTGATTTCAGGTACTTGTATCTCAAAACCAGCTCGCATTCGCTTGATTGCCAATGCTAAATGTAACGCTAAATTTTGTATCACAAAATCGGACACCTTCAATTTGGATTCACGAATCTCGTCCAAGATGACGATCACTAATTCTTCAAAATTGATTTCCTTGAAAAATTGACTGTTACCGAGATATTCTTTTAAAGAATTGGTATACTTATTTCCAAAAAAGGTATCCATGATCACATGTCGCTTGTCCTGTTCTTGACCCTCGATCCACATTCCCTGCTTATGTTTCGACACAATTTTCAACGAATATTCGGCGATCTTCTCTTTGATTTCTTGGATATCATTCACTAAACTCGAACGGCTGATATATAACTCTTCTGCCAAATCATCGATCACGATTGCGCGATCTTCCAAAAGTAGTTTATTTAAAATGTACTTTTTTCGATCTTCTGAACCATAAAACTCAGTCACCTGATCACCATATTCGACAGTTACTTCTCGTTGCTTTAAAAACAGGGCAAAAGCAAGCTTGTTGATGATCTCTAGTTGATACCCTTGCCCTTGCTTGGCGATGAGTCTTCCGCCATTGTTTTCGATCACTTCATTCAATGTTTTTAAATAGTTTCGAATCGTACGGTCAGATAATAATAATTCAGAAGCGAGGTACTGGCTCGTGAGGTATTCTCCTTGATGATCAATCAATTGCCGCAATAACTCTTTTTCTGTTTGTTTCATTATTATCTTCCCCTATTCGTCTATATATTTTCCTCAATCAGCTCCGCTAATTTTTGGATACCTGTAGGGATAGGAACATACGCTTGGAATGGTATACTTACGACCGGTTTCCCTACTGTTTTTCCTAGTTTAACAAATTTATCCAAGTACATTGTGGTTTGAGGACTGATCAAGAACAAATCGAAATCACTTGTCTTGATTTGGTTGTCCCCTTCAGTTGCAGAAACCGCATCAACAAATACTTCTTCCCCTTTTCCTTTAAAATATTCTGTTGTTTTTGATGCCATCATCGAAGAAGACATTCCTGCGGCACAAATAATCAATGCTTTTTTCATTACGATCACTCCTCTAATTTTTTAATTGGATTTCTTACATTCACTATAAAATGAAATCGCTTTCTTTTCAAAATAGATTTTTCCGTAGCGTTTAGGAAAATAGTTATAAGATTACATACAAAAAAGAAGTCACACAGTTGTGCAACTTCTTCTTATCAATTACTGCGCATGGAAATTCAAACGCATACTGTAGATTGGATTCAAGGGATCATCCAAGCCTTCAAAATCAAAGTTTTCACCAACTGTGCCAAATAATGAGAAGGAGAAAGAAGTACTATGCCCTTCGATCGTTCCTAATTCTCTGCGGTTATTGAGGTTTTTTCCTGATGAGATCAACATGACTTGATTGTCATTCAAATTGTTTTTTACCCCAAGATCGATTTCTGTTAGTTTTTCCGTAGCGGATTGACTAACGACCGAACTCACTGACACTTGGACTGCTCGTTCCGCATTGTTTTGGATCTGATATGTTGGTGAGACGATACCATTGCTTTCTTTACTTTCTGCAAAGGATACGTTCACAGGAATCGTCACATCAATGTACTCGGACGTATCTTCTAGAATCGTGACTTGACTGTTCAGTGTCCGAACATTGCCCGCTTGGTCTGTTAAGGTGATCGTTACACCATGATCGCCTACCGCTAAATCTGCAAATACGGCATTATTTTCATACGCAACTTCGACTTGAATATCTGGTGACAATGACCAATTATCAGTTGGATCCCCATCTAGAAATTCACGAGCATCTGGTACTGTTTGTCCTTTTGTGAACACTAACGGATCTTTTAATGTTCCGTCCGGAGCTGTGGTATCCACTATCTTTGGCATGGTATTTTTAAAGGTATATTCATTCCCAGCTTCATCGGTTGCTGTGATGTCCATCGGATGGTATTCACTCGGTGAATTCGGAGATAAATTAAACAAGTGTCGCTGATTTTCTAACTGAATATTTTCTAATTCCGTCCAATTATCCGTTAAATTAGTGATCAAGGAACGCAATTCTTCTTGAGTAAAATCTCGATGACGACTGGCTTCAAACACAGTCCAAATTTCTTTGACATTTCCTGTCGGCGCTTGCGTATCGACCACTCGATAGTTGACTGGATATTCCGTTTGATTCCCTCGGATATCTTGCAAACGAACATTTGCGTCATAGATGGTCGTCGAAGGTGCCACATTGACGACACTCACTACATCTCCGAACGTATTTCGTAAAGAAATATCGATTTGATCGGTGGCCGTCGTATTATCTAGTGGGTCTTCAGTAAAGAACTGCAATAACTCTTCCCTTGTCAATTCATTACTTCTTCGTGCTTGAAAATCAACAGGTGTCGTAACGACATTTCCTGTTGGTCCTTCGTTGTCTAGTTTAAATTTGACTTCTTGTAAATTTGATTGATTTCCTTGCTCATCTTCTAAACGAATATAACCTGTCTGAATAGCATCTGATGGTTTTAAATTTTGTAGGTTTATCACTGTGCCATTATCGTCAACGAGTTGAATGATGATATTTTTTGGTAAGGTCCAGTTATCATCAAGATCATCATTCAAAAACTGCATGAGCTCTGTTCGTGAAGGAATCTCTGTTGTCACTTCAGAAAGATCGATCGTTTCTGTTTTTACCGTTCCTGTTGGGGCTAATGTATCGACAATATTGATTTTTATTGATGAAACATAGCCATTATTTGATGATTCATCCGTAATGGTAAATCCATCTTCAAAAACTGTACCAGGTCTTAACTCAGATAAGTTCTGTTTATAACTCACCTTTATATTTTCTGGATATGACCAATTATCACTAAGCGTATTGATTGCAGATCGGAACTCTTCTTGAGTGAAATCACGATGTCGATTCGCTTGGATGGATGTCCACGCCGTTTTTGCTGTTCCAATAGGAGCTTCTGTATCTACAACTGTCACGTTTGTCCAAAATTGCAGAGGGTCTGCGGATGAATTTTTATCATGAAGATACACTGGTATTTTATCCTTGTAACCAGGATACCAGCCATTTCCAATACTAATCGTGGAATAACCCCAACTACCTGTACTTGGTAATGTATGAAACCAGCTTTTGATGATCGCTTCAGGGAGATTCTGATTTCTCGTAGCCTGAACTGTCACATTTTCATAAACATCAGCTGAAGCAACTGGATTGATGGTCAAGCGTCCAATTGTTTCCCCTGTATAATTGAGCTCCTTCACTTTCCTAGGTGTAGCAATATTTTCATACTGCGTTGCGACAACCGTTGAACCTAGCACGACATTTCCACGAATATCTAATGATATCGCTGTATTTCCTGTTTGTTTTCGTGTAACTGTGAAATTGATGCTTGCGGTATAGTTAGAATTCTTTGTCACTGTTGCAGAAACCTCAACAGCCGAATTACTTGATACTATATTGCCCAAATTATAAGTATTTTGGTGAGTTGAATGATTGCCATAGTACATCTGCGTGTAAAATTCGTCTGGCATTCCTGCAGGACTGTCTGTCGCAATTGACGAAATCCATCCATTACTGCCATTCGTTCTTTCAACTAAAGAATGTGTCGGTACAGTGACTGCGAATGTTGTGGATGAACCTGCAGCTGTATTTAAATCGATTGTTCGATTAATGGCATTTTGTAAGATATTTTCTAGATATGAGCTTCTACCGTGATTAGTTAACTGTCTGACATTTTCTGTAGATAAATTCAATCGTCCCAAATAGGCAGATAAAAGACTTTCATCAAGTGGTGGGACTTCTTGTGTTTCTACTGTTTCTACTGTCTCCAATATCTCCTCTGCCACTTCTTCTTGTGATTCAGGAATGTTCGGTACTTCTGGTAGTTCTTCGTGAATCATTTGTTCTTGTTCTTCGACCACTTCAGTGGTCGTTTCAGACGAGTTGCTTTCTGGTTGCTCTTCGTGAATCATTTGTTCTTGTTCTTCGACCACTTCGGTGGTCGCTTCAGACAAGTGGCTTTCTGGTTGCTCTTGTGTAATCTCTGCACTAGTTGTCGGTTCATTTTCTATGGCCATTACTACTGAAGGCAGCAACACATGTTGAAACAATAGAAATGACGCAGCGATAATTCTTATTTTTTTTGCTTTCAAAGCTTCTCTCCTCTCTCTTATTTTTTGACAATACATTTCGTCATCGATCTTTTATGGATAAAAAGAGCGTTATAAATAATCGTCTAAAACAATCTACTTGATCGTCAGTTCTCTGCAAAGTACACCTGTAAATAAAAGATATGTAGTTAGCTCAGGTCCCTTCACAAAAGCAAGATCATGTATATGAAATCGATCATCCACTCCTCTCTACAAAGTAAAAAATATATATGTCCTATAGATATTATCTATAATTTCCAAATACTAATAAAATCTTTTTTTACCATTAGCAAGGTAAAAAAATACTCCACACATTAACTCTAATTGATAACTATTGTTTTCCGACTTTATATTTTACTTATTTTCACTAGATTGCTTACTATTTCTTGAACAAAAGGAGTTAACTAGATAGAGTAAAAATGAGCGAGCATCACTGACAATAATATTTCCCTCAAAAAGAAATTTATAAAAAACCACATTCTCATGAAATCTAAATGATTTTCATGCGAATGTGGCATCTCATTTTTATACTTTTTTATTAATGCTTACTTATTAATTTGCGACGATGTTGACTAATTTATTGGGAACCACGATCACTTTTCTGATTGTTTTTCCTTCTAATTGTTCTTTGATGCTATCATCGTCCATCGCTGTTTTTTCTAGTTCTTCTTTTGATAAGTCACGTGCAACACTGGCTTTTGCACGAACTTTTCCATTGATTTGGAAGACGACTTCTACTTCATCTTCAATCAAAGCAGCTTCATCATAAGTTGGCCATGGTGCATAAGAAAGATCTTGTTCATTGCCTAAGATCGCCCATAGCTCTTCCCCAATATGAGGAGCGATTGGTGCTAGCAATTGAACGAAGCCTTCGATATATTCATAAGGTAAGGCATCGACTTTATATGCTTCATTGACAAAGACCATCAATTGAGAAATCGCTGTATTGAAATGTAGATTTTCGTAATCTTCTGTGACTTTTTTAACTGTTTGGTGATATACTTTGTCAAGTTTACCGTCATTCAGTGTCGTGATCCGATCACGCATTTTATTGTTTTCGTCCACGATCAAGCGCCAAACACGATCTAAGAATTTACGGCTACCTTCTAATCCATTTTCACTCCAAGCAATCGATGCGTCTAATGGGCCCATGAACATTTCGTAGAGACGTAACGTATCCGCACCATATGCTTCTACGACATCGTCAGGATTGACGACATTGCCACGAGATTTAGACATTTTTTCGTTGTTTTCTCCAAGGATCATTCCTTGATTGAACAATTTTTCAAAAGGCTCTTTTGTTGGTACCACGCCAATATCGTAAAGGAATTTATGCCAGAAGCGAGCATACAATAGGTGAAGTACCGCATGTTCTGCCCCACCGATATAAATATCTACTGGTAACCATCGTTCTAGTTTTTCATAGTTAGCTAATTCTTTTTTATTATGTGGATCGATATAGCGTAGGTAATACCATGAGCTTCCTGCCCATTGTGGCATCGTATTCGTTTCACGACGGCCTTTTTTACCTGTTTTAGGATCAACGACATTGACCCACTCGTCAATGTTTGCTAATGGTGACTCCCCTGTGCCACTTGGTTGGATATTGCTTGTTTTTGGTAAACGTAGTGGTAATTCTTCTTCTGCTACTGTTGTCACTGTGCCGTCTTCCCAATGGATGATTGGGATTGGTTCTCCCCAATAACGTTGACGAGAAAATAACCAATCACGCAAGCGATAGCTGACTTCTTTTTTCCCAACGCCATGTTCTTCCAACCATTGATTCATCGCATCGATGGCTTCTTTTTTATTCAATCCGTTCAAGAAATCAGAATTGATATGCGCACCATCTTCTGTGTAGGCAGCTGTTGAAGTATCGCCACCTTCGATGACTGGTAAGATTTCTAGATCAAACGCTTGTGCAAACTCGTAATCACGTTCATCATGTGCCGGTACTGCCATGATCGCACCTGTGCCATAAGAAGCTAACACATAATCAGCGATCCAGATAGGGATTTCCTTACCATTTACTGGGTTGATCGCATACGCCCCTGTAAATACGCCGGTTTTTTCTTTAGCAAGATCTGTTCGTTTAAGATCTGATTTTTTCGCTGTCTCTGCGATATACGCTTCGACTGCTTCTTTTTGTTCTGGAGTTGTGATCTCACGAACTAAGTCTAGCTCTGGTGCTAGCACAGAGTAGGTTGCCCCAAATAACGTATCTGGACGTGTGGTAAAGACCGTATATTCTTTGTCTGTGCCAGCCACTTTAAACGTGATATTTGCTCCGACTGAACGACCGATCCAGTTACGTTGCATTTCTTTGATGCTTTCGGGCCAATCCACAAGCTCGAGGTCATCGATCAAACGATCTGCATAAGCGGTGATTTTCAGCATCCATTGACGCATTGGTTTGCGGATGACATCATAGCCACCACGTTCACTTTTGCCGTCGATCACTTCTTCGTTTGAGATCACTGTACCTAGTTCAGGTACCCAGTTCACTGCTACTTCTGCTTCATAGGCTAACCCTTTTTCATATAATTTAGTAAAGATCCATTGTGTCCACTTGTAGTATTCTGGATCTGTCGTATTTACTTCCCGGTTCCAATCGTAACTAAAACCAAGTGAATTGATTTGGCGACGGAACGTTTCGATATTTTTTTGCGTAAATTCCGCTGGGTCATTTCCTGTATCTAACGCATACTGTTCTGCGGGTAGACCAAACGCATCCCACCCCATTGGATGTAGTACGTTGAAGCCTTGGCTACGTTTGAAACGAGCAAGGATATCTGTCGCGGTATACCCTTCTGGATGTCCGACATGCAGTCCTTGTCCTGATGGATACGGGAACATATCCAACGCATAGAATTTTGGTTTGTCCGGTTCATCATGCGTATTGAAAGTATTGTTTTTTGCCCAATATTTTTGCCATTTCTTTTCGATTTCCTTGTGATTATAGCTCATCTTGAACCTCCTGTTTTGATGTAGTGACCTATCCTGTAGTCCCTGCCCACGAAAAAACAAAAAAATCCTATAAAAAGATTGCTCTTTTTATAGGACGTAATCTACGTGGTACCACCTAATTTTGCCTTGCTAAACAAGACCTTGAACGTTGTAACGGTCGTCACCGCCTCTGCTTACTGGAAGAAATCGTTCAGCAGGTGCAACTCAAAGGCGAGTTCAAAAGCGTCCGTACACATTTTCACCAACCATGTGCTCTCTATAACTTTCGACTTTTTACTACTTCCTTTTCAAACGTTGAACAACTAAATTTTTAGTAGCTTCATAGTAACAAATATTAGCGAATCCTTCAACTATTATTTCAGTTGAAGCGATTATTTTGCAACGATCAAGCTTTGACCTGGGTAGATGAAGTTATTTTGGATGTTATTCCATTCGATCAATTGTGCCATTGTAATACCATGGCTATCTGCCACGCCCCAAACGGATTCTCCAGCTTTCACCGTATAACGTTTGCCCTCATTAGAAGTAGGCGCTACTGTTGTATTGCCTTTTTTCACGATCACTTTTTGACCTGGATAAATGAAATTGTTTTTGATGTTGTTCCATTCGATCAATTGATCCATCGTGATTCCATGTTTATTGGCTACACCCCACACAGATTCACCGGCTTTAACTGTATAGATCGTATCACCAGACGTTGATGTGTTTGTCGCTGCTGACGTATTTGGTGTACTTGGTGTTGGTGTCGCTGTCGGTGTTGTCGTCGGCGTAGCCGCTGGTGTCGCTGTGCTGCCACCTTTTACGATCAGTTTTTGACCTGGATAGATAAAGTTGTTTTTGATATTGTTCCATTCGATCAATTGGTTCATCGAAATACCGTTTTTATTTGCTACACTCCACACAGATTCTCCAGCTTTGACCGTATAAGTCCCTGAGCCTTGGCTTGCTGTATTTGATGTAGTTGTGTTGTTAGCAGGTGTTGAAGTTGTCGTATTCGTTGAAGCAGTACTTGAAGAACCGCCGTTTGAAACGACCAACTGCTGACCTGGATAAATAAAGTTATTCTTGATGTTGTTCCATTGGATCAACTGTGCCATTGAGATACCATGTGCATGGGAAACGCCCCAGACAGAATCCCCTGCTTTGACCGTATATCTTGCACCAGAAGCTGGAGTACCTGTACTTGGTGTTGACGGCGTTGACGGTGTTGTACTTGGTGTCGAAGGTGTGCTTACAGAAGCCCCACCATTTGAAACGATCAAGCTTTGACCTGGATAAACAAAATTATTCTTGATATTGTTCCATTGGATCAATTGCGCCATTGAGATACCATGCGCATTTGAGATGCCCCAAACAGAGTCACCTGCTTTGACTGTATAACGTGTACCAGATGAATTGTTAGTTGTCGTTCCAGCAGAACTGCTACCTGCTGAAGTCGTATTGTTTCCTGAATTTGTTGTTGAAGATCCGCCAGCTGTTCCGCCTTTGATCGTCAATTTTTGTCCTGGATAAATAAAGTTATTTTGGATATTATTCCATTCGATCAATTGTGCCATTGAGATGCCGTGTGCATTTGAGATGCCCCAAACTGAATCACCAGATTTGACTGTGTACGTCGTTGAACCAGTACTTGTACTTCCACCAGTACTTCCTGTGTTGGTACTTCCAGTGTTCGTGTTTCCTGTGTTCGTACTTCCTGTATTCCCTGGATTGATCGTATTGCCGCCGCCAGTAGTCGCTCCACCGCCTGCGTTTCCAGTTGCTGGTGTATCATATTTCGTCAAACCATACGTCATGATCAAATTGTTTAATTTTGTCGCATAGCTTGGGTCCGTCGCATAACGTCCTGTTAAGTAGGCAGTTGCATCCGTATAAGAACGTGTATTGCTCTTCCAAGCGCCCGCATAGTAGTAGCCATTACCAAATGAAGTATTTCTAAGTACATAGGCATTGTCACTAAAAGACTCTGCGAAAGAAGGATAACGACGGAATGGTTCTTTTTTCGTCACCCATTGGTTATTCAAGAATTCAAGCGTATCCATATAAACAGTTTGTCCTTGGTAGCTTCCTTTGATCCCAAATAAATTATGATACGGCGCACGTGATAATGTACTGCCTCCCCAACCACTTTCAACGACTGCTTGTGCGATCATCACTGAAGCGTATAGATCATTCGCATTAGCGATGGGTTGTGCAAATGTGGCAATTTCTGTGATAAATGCTGCGGTATTGATACGTGAATTCATTTGAATTGGCGTTTCATCAGCGTTTACAGCTACTGATTGTAGTACTGGTGCTACTGCTGAACAGCCAACCATTGCGGTTCCGACGATTGCCGCACTTCGCTTCACTTTACGGTAACGCTTTGTTTGTTCCAGACGTCTGCGTTCTTTTCGTCCTACTAATTCCTTTTGCATATACTATCCTCCGTATTTAATTACTATTATATATTCTTAACAATAATTATAACTTCTCTTAAAATTTATTAAAAGTTATTTAAGACTATTACGATGTTTTGTAATCTATATGTAATCTTTCGTAATTTTCCAGTTTTGCGCATTTGTTAACCCTTTATTTAAACGATATGAAGTTATTAAATTATATACGTCAATCTATTTTTAAAATTAAATATGTCAGTTATATTACTTTAGAGTTGCCATTACATTACAAGACGCATAACAAATCATTTTTCTTCTTCGATCTAGGTTCAAAGGAATAGAAAACTCTTGTTTTTCCTTCTTAAATAAATGCTATAATAATGGAGCATGAAGGAGGAATAAAATGAAATATAAAAAAGCCTTCCAAGTTTCAGCCGCAAGCTTTTTCTTGCTTTTTTTAGCTTTGAGTCTGCTTGTCTTATTTCGCGTTGAACGATTATCTGATTTTGATCAGACGTTGACCCATTGGATACGTATCCCTTATCCTGACTGGAATCCATTTCAGCGCTTTATCACGACATTTGGAAATGCCACAACGGTGATTTTAGTATTCGCTTTAGTTGCCTTTTGGCTATGGTTCAAGAAAAAAAGAAAAGAACTCTATTGGTTCGTCTTCAATTTTGTACTAGTTGCCGGGATCTTCAACCCACTGATCAAACTATTGGTGATGCGTGATCGCCCAAGTCTGCAACATTTAGTTGTCGAAACGACCTACAGTTATCCAAGTGGACATGCCGCCACAAGTATGATCTTATATGGCACCTTGATTTTTTTGATGTCTTCGTTGATCAAGACGAAAGAATGGGTTTGGATGATCCAAGTATTATTAGGCGTACTGATTTTAAGCATTGGCGCTAGTCGTGTGTATCTAGGGGTCCATTATCCGAGTGATATCCTTGGTGGATATAGCTTGAGTCTTTTCTGGTTATGCTTGTCTTATCCTTGGTATGTCCAACAACGTTTACCGTTTTTACATTCAAACAGAAAGAGGGATTACTAATGGATTTTCCTTATGCAGAAGGAAATAAACGATACCATTCGTGGAATTATGCGTTACGTCATGAGTTTGGTGGAAAAATTTTTAAAGTACCGATCGACGGTGGTTTTGATTGTCCCAATCGTGACGGTACAGTGGCTCATGGCGGATGTACGTTTTGTAGTGTTTCGGGATCTGGTGATATGATCGTTGCCCCAGAAGATCCCTTGCCTATCCAATTTCAAAAAGAAATCGATATGATGCACAAAAAATGGCCACAAGTGGACCAATACATCGTTTACTTTCAAAATTTCACGAACACACATGCACCTGTTGAAGTTATCCGTGAACGCTTTGAACAAGTCATCAACTTGCCTGGTGTTGTTGGGCTATCGATTGGTACCCGACCAGATTGCTTGCCTGATGAAGTCGTGGATTACTTAGCTGAATTGAATCAACGTTTATACTTATGGGTAGAATTGGGCTTACAAACGACTTATGAAGAAACCTCCGTCTTGATCAATCGGGCACATGATTATCAAACGTACCTTGACGGTGTAGCGAAACTACGGAAACACAACATACGCGTATGTACGCATTTAATCAACGGTTTACCGGGAGAATCATTGGATATGATGCGGGAAAATGTCCGACGAACGATCTTAGATTCTGATATCCAAGGAATCAAACTACACTTGATGCACTTGATGCGTAAAACAAAAATGTTACGTGACTATCATGAGGGAAGACTGCAATTGATGAGTCGAGCCGATTATGTATCGGTCATTTGTGACCAGCTCGAAATGATTCCTCAAGAGATCATCATTCACCGTTTGACTGGTGATGCTCCGTGGGATTCATTAGTCGGTCCAATGTGGAGTTTGAAGAAGTGGGAAGTCTTGAATGCGATCGATGAGGAAATGATTCGGCGCAATAGCTACCAAGGGAAATATGATATTCGAAAAGGAGTCAAAAGCGGATGTTGAAAACGGCACTGCATTTTAGTCATACGCTATTGGAAGAGATCATTCAACCGGGTGATCATGTAATTGATGCCACGATGGGCAATGGACACGATACTGTATTTCTTGCGGAAAAAGTTGGACGAACTGGTCAAGTGTATAGTTTTGATATCCAAAAACAAGCACTCGAAGCCACCCAGCAAAAATTGATAGAAAATGATCTGACGGAACGAGCAACCTTGTTTTTACAAGGACATGAAACGATCGCTGAGGTCATTCCTGAACAACAGCTAATCAAAGCCGGCATCTTCAACTTAGGCTATTTGCCTAAAAGTGATAAATCGATCATCACACTACCTGACACAACAAAAACAGCGATGAATGAGATCTTAAAACGACTCGTCCCACAAGGTCGCATGATCATTGTCGTTTATTATGGACATGAAGGTGGCGAAGCAGAACTAGATATGGTCCAAAGTTTTTGCCAAGCATTACCCCAAGAACAATTCAACGTTTTGAATTATCAATTTATCAACCAAAAAAACAATCCACCGATCTTGTATTGTATCGAGAAAAAGAAAGTACGTAACTAACTTTATACTACGAATAAAAACCTCCTTATCTCCCAGTATGTTACAACTGAGAAGATAAAGAGGTTTTTCATTTTTTAGCAGGCCCCTAACTATCAATTAGAATCCTATCTTCTTAATGACCCTCACTTAATCACGTTTGACCTATGATTTGGTGAAATACTGTTTTAGCACACGAATGATCAATATTGTTATGCCTACTGCCAAAATAAAACTGATGATGGCCATTATTATTCCTAAAGTCCCCATCCTATTTAACAGTTACGACCAAATTATTTGAGCTATTAATTGATGCTCTTAACCAGCCACTCCATCCGCCAAAATCCCATATCGGAGTTCCAAACTCGAAATAATAAGTTGCTTGTTTTGTGCTATCTCTTTTCAATGAACTAGATTTTACACTAACCCCCAAATGATAGTACCAAGGATCATAAGCACTACTAATACTATTGCTACTTACTCTAATATTAAATCCGCAATTAAAAATTACTGAATAATAATAGATGTTCCATACTCCATTACCTAAACGTAAATGGTTATCAAACACTGGTTCAGCAACAATTTTCGCTATTGTACCACTTGCCAAATGCATCTCTTTAGTCTGTACCATGTTTTTTGATAAGTCAAATTCTACTACACTACCTCCTTCTTCTTTTACAAGAACGGTAGAATCATCTGCTTCTACTAGCGGTTGCGCTTCTACAATTTTAGTTGGCATGAAAAATATCAATATCAGAGTGATTGCTATAACACTAATCAAATCGATCACTTTACTAAATTGCTTTTCTCTCCACATCTTAAGTTCCCTTCTTTCTTTATCACATTTTTCATTTTTACTGCATGGAACATTTCCAACTACTCCTACTAACGCTCAAACTAGATTTAGTTTCCTCCTCCTCATTTTTATATTTATATAAGTATGACATGCAGTCTTCATATTTATATGCAAGTGAAGTTAGGATGAGTTCATTATGCATGGGCATACAACTAAATGATGTATTAATAGTTATTCTTCTATAATTAATTATATCAACTTTAGAATATCGGGAAATTTTTCTTTTTTCTTTAAAAAAAAATTTCATACTATATATTCTCTGATTTATTTTTATAAAAAAACTACCTCACCTCAATAAACGAATAGCCACCTCATCTAAAATTGGAGATTTCAAATGTGCTATAAAATTATTTCGGTCTGTTTCGGACAAGGGAAGTAAGATGTACTCATGAATCTATTCTTTGATTTTATCTTTGTAATCACGGCAGAAGTAACCGCTCATTACATCTGCAAATGGTTTGATTGTAGAATTGCCAAAAAAAGACAGTAAGCCTACCCGTTAATTCCTATTGAAACGTAAAAGAAACCCACTAGCCCGCCAGCTAGTGGGTTTTGGTCGTAATATGAACCTGTTCTTTGTTGAATAAATTATACTATAATACAATTAATATTCCAGTGTGTCTGTGTATTTAGAATAGAAATTCATCGTCACTTCTATTGATCAAACGATTATCATGAGGAATACTTGACTAAGTTCTTTTTATTTTGCATAGTGATGATTTCTAAAATCATTGACCTGACTTAATAAGAAATCACAGATTCACTTTCTAATAACTGAAAACTATTTGCCATAACTTTTGTTACATAAGTACGGGAGCCTTGCTAATTTTTCAAGGTTCATGTTTGGATTCATCCAAACACGCCAATCAGACTGCATGACATGAAAAACACCAAACCAAGGGCTTCTTGATTTGGTGTTTTTCGACTTCCATTTGAACATTCGTTACACAATGACGGGAGTGAGACATTCGTTCTCTCCCACCACCTATTCAAACACAAACTGATTATGATACAACTCTGCATAAAAGCCATCTTCTGCTAATAATTGATGATGGTTTCCTTCTTCGATCACTTTACCATCACGTAAAACAACGATGCGATCAGCGTTCAAGATCGTTTTCAAGCGATGGGCGATCACGAAACTTGTTCGACCTTTAATCGCTTCATCCATTGCTTTTTGGATTCTTGCTTCAGTTACTGTATCCACGTTACTTGTTGCTTCATCTAAAATCAATAGGTCTGGATTCGTGATGATTGTTCGCGCGATACTGATCAATTGCTTTTGCCCCGTACTGAACAAATTATTTTCTTCAGAGACGTGGGTATCATAGCCATGTTCGAGCGTCTGGATAAAGTCATGGATATTTGCTTGTTTCGCTGCGCTAACTACTTCTTCATCCGTTGCATCTGGTTTACCAAAGACAATATTGTCTCGGATCGTGCCAGAAAATAGAACGGATTCTTGTAGAACGATGCCGACATGTCGACGCAATTCGTCTAAATCATACTCGCGGATATCTGTTCCGTCAATGCTCACAGAGCCACCGTTCACATCATAGAAGCGATTCAACAAGTTCATGATCGTTGTCTTACCTGAACCAGTTGGGCCTACTAAAGCAACCATCTCGCCTTTATTCACATCAATGGAAACATCATTTAAGACTAATTTCTCTGGACTATAGCCAAAATCAACATTCGTCAATGATAAGCCCTTTTCGATCCCCGCAAACGGTTTGCCGTTTTGTGGTTTCACTTCATCTTTTTCAGCAAACATTTCATTCAGTCTTCGCGCTCCAGTGATCGCTAACTGGATCATACTGTAGCCAGAAGAAATTTGCATCAATGGTTGATAATATTGTTGGGAATATTGGACGAAAGTAACTACTAATCCTAGCGCTACTGAACGTTCCAAATCACCATTCAACGCTAACCAGCCACCAAAGAAGATCACGATCGCTGTGTTGACTAAAGACATACCTTGCATCATTGGGAAAAGTAACCCTGAGTATGCTTGTCCTTTAAATGTTGCTTCACGAACAGTTTGATTATGAGCTAAGAAACCTTCGATCGTTTCTTCTTGCAGACCATTCGTGATGATCACGCGTTGCCCACTGATCTTTTCATCCATATAACCATTCAATTTACCGACTTCATCTTGTTGGATATCGACATATTTGCGGGCTTTTTGAATGACTAGGACAGCAATCAAAATCGCGACCGGTGTAGAAGCAATCGTCGCCCAAGCAAGTTGGACATTTTGGCGGAACATCATGATCAAGATACCAACTAATAGAACCGCATTCGTGATCACTTGAAGAAGTGCTTGGTTCAAACTATTTTGGATATTATCCAAATCACTAGTGAAGCGACTAAGAATCTCCCCATCTTGATGGGAATCAAAAAAGCGGATCGTTAATTTTTCTAATTTATTGAATAGACCAATACGCATCCGGTTCGTTGATTTCCCAACCACTTGTGTAAATAAAATACTGTAAATAAAATTTGTCGCACTGGCTAAAACATAAAACATCAAAAGCTTCCAAATAATCGAAAGGAAATTGCTTTTATCATCGACACCTTGCATCAAAGCAGTAATATAATTTGCTAATTCTTGGAAAGCTTCCCCGATATATTGAGGTGCTTTTACTTGTAAGTAAGTTGCTGCAATCACAGTAATAAAGATAAAGAAGAAGGAAACCTTGTACCGCTTTAAATAATGATAGAAAAACTTACTTGCTTTAATCAAATCAGTCATGGCTACTCCTCCGTTCCTTTTTGAGTTTCAAAAATCTCTTGATATACCTGATTGTTTGCAACGAGTTCTTCATGCGTTCCTTCACCCACTAGTTTTCCTTCATCTAGTACCAAGATGCGGTCTGCTTTGACAACAGAAGCAATCTTTTGAGCGATAACGATCGTTGTCGTGTCTTTTAACTCACGATCAAGGGCTTCGCGAACCAGTTTTTCTGAACGGGCATCTAATGCACTGGTACTGTCATCTAGAATCAGGATTTTTGGCTGACCGATCACACCACGTGTGATAGATAAACGTTGCTTTTGTCCACCAGAAAAGTTACTACTACGTTCTTCGACTGGTGCTTCATAACGATCAGCTAATTTCTCGATAAATTCTTTGGCTTGAGCGATAGAAGAAGCATTTTCCATATCCTTTTCTGTTGCATTCTTGTTCCCTTGACGTAGATTCTGGGCAATCGTGCCTGAAAAAAGAATCGCTTTTTGTAAAACAAACGAGACGGTTTTTCTTAAACTATGTTCATTCACTTGTCGTAGATCAACACCACCAACTTCTACTTTCCCTTCCGTTGGATCGAACAATCGTGGGATCAATTGTGCTAAGGTTGATTTTCCAGCACCTGTGGCACCAACGATACCAACCATTTCACCAGGTTCGATCGAAAAAGTGATATTTTTGAGTGTATCTGCATCATCTCCAGGGTAACGGAAAGATACATTTTCAAAACGAACAGAACCAGTTAATTCTTGTTCAGGTACATCTAAATAAGTTAAGTCGGGTTCAGTATCTAAGATCTCTTTGATCCGTTTTAATGAAACCGCAGCTCTGGAAGTCATCATCATCATCATTCCACCAATGATGATCGCCATCATGATCTGCATCAAATAGTTCATAAATGAGGCAATACCGCCAATCAAAGTCGGATCATCTTTTGCAAGATCACTCACAAAAAAGATTGCCCCTACTACCGCTAAGTTCGCGGCTAACATGAAAGATGGGATCATTACTGAAAATAATGTACCAACAATGATGTTATGCTTCGTTAAATCTTCACTGACTTTGCTAAATTCTTTTAGTTGATTTTCTTCTTGGACAAACGATTTGACGACACGAATACCCATTAAGTTTTCTTTTGCGATACTATTTACTTTATCGATCAACTTTTGGATGATCATAAAATGCTTGCCCATACGTGTAAAGGATAGCGCTGTGATCAACAAGACCGCAACGATCAAAAGAACGATGATCCACCACAATTGAGGCATCGTTGTCATCGCAAGAATAAATGCGCCAATAAACAGAAATGGGATACGGAACAACGATTGTAAGGAAATCATGACTAAGTTTTGGATCTGAGTAATATCATTCGTCAAACGTACTACTAGATTTCCAGCAGAAAACTGTTCGATATTCCCAAACGAAAATGTTTGGATCTTACGGAATGCTTCCTCTCTGATATCTGCACTGACACCTTGAGCGACCTTAGCAGAAAATATCGTATTCGTGACCCCAGCTGCTAAACCTAGGAGTGCTAAACTAATCAAAGAAATGCCGATTGATCGCATTTCGTCGCTGTCTTCGGTGATGATTGCTTCTAGTACTTGTTGTAACAACTTAGGTTGCCATAATGCGGCTGTCACCATCAGTGCGACAGAAAGCAAAGAAACAAAAACAGCCAATCGATAGTTTTTTGCATGTTTTAAAATAAGCTTCATATTTGTGACTTACACCTCTCTTTTATTAGAATAAACCGACCTATTTTATAATGAGTAAAAATTAGACCGACTAACAATTTACCATGTTTAAAAAAAGAAATCAACCTGTAATTTTAAAACGCTGGAACTACTTTTATGATAGACAGAAAGTTTGAAGCACCTGTTTTTAAATCTCCTTTACTCCCTTCCTGATTTTTCTCTCTGACACCATAAAAGGTACGTTATCGAATTTCTCTTTATTATCCATATGTCCAATAAATTTAGCACCTATTTTGCTCGAATCCACAAAAAAAGAAGTGACCATTTTTGGTCACTTCGGTAATCTTTTTCCTATTCTTTGTTGAACAACCATGCGAGTGCTCGTTGAATCCATTGATCCCAAAAAATCCAATCGTGGTCACCGGGCCCATGTTCGAATGTCACATCGATGTTGTTTTCTTTTAATGTCTCGGCCATCTCTTGATTCGCTTGATAAAGAAAATCTGATTCTCCACAAGCGAGATAGATGCGTGGCGCTTCTTTGCCACTACTTGCTAATGCTTCGACAAGATAGGCTGGATCATTGACTGAACCTTGAATACGATCTAATGGTCCAAAGATCCCTTCCCAGAATTTCGCTTGACGGATCATTAGTAGATCTTCCATTCGATTGCCTACCGACACAGCACCAGATAGAGAAATGATCGCTGCAAACTGTTCCGCTTTCGCTAAACCGAGTTTCAATGCGCCGTAGCCACCCATAGAAAGCCCAGCTGCATATGTTTTTTCGCGCTTCGTCGTTAACTGTGGGAATAACTCATGACAGATCTCTGGTAGTTCTTCTGAAATGAAGGTCCAGTAGTTCATGTCGTAAGTCGTGTCCGTGTACCAGCCTAAATCAGTCGATGGCATGATGACAGCCAATCCATAATCTGCCGCATATCGCTCAATCGAAGTTCGGCGTTGCCATACGCTATGGTTGCCCCCCATCCCATGTAACAAATAAAGCACAGGAACGTCTGTCGTATTTGCTAACGAGCTTTTTCCAATCACTTTTTTCGTTGTCTGAGGTAAGATCACATTTAGATTTACTTCCATTTCTAACACATTTGAATAAACATTTGCTTGGATAAATGCCATATGAATGTCGCCTTCTTTACTTTATTCAGATCATTTTTCTGATTACGATCTGTCAATTTACTTGTATTCTCTTATTGTAGCATTTTTTTGCCGGATTAAAAATGTCAAGCCTAGCGCAAGAACGACTAACAATAAGCCCACTAGATAGACTTGATGTAGCCCATGATACAAAATCTCTCGTAACGGCGTTAATATTTCTGTATCGATCAATTTTGCTGTTTGCGGATTGACTAGTTTGTTCATGATATCTTGATCGTCGGTCAATTGGCTGGCAGCTAGTTCAGCTTGTGTGACTCGATTGATCAACAACCCAAAAACAGCAACCATCACTGTTTGACCGATCGTACGCACTAGCGTATTGAATGAGGTAGCGACTCCTAGTTGTTCTGAAGGCACACTGTTTTGCGCACTGACAGTAGATGTCGTCATCGTAATCCCTAATCCAACACCAATAACGGTTGAAATCAAGAAAAACCATAAGAAGTTACTTTGAAAAGGCATCAACCAAAGTCCTGCGCCGCCGATGATCGTAATGAGCAACCCGATGCGTAATACTTTGTAAGTCGTCATCTGTGTCATCCACTTACTTGCTAAGAATGAACCGACCATCCACACAAGCGAAAGCGGTGCTAAGACTAACCCACCGATTGCCGCATTTAGTCCTAATACCCCTTGCATCCACATGGGGATGTAAACATCGATTCCCATTAAAAAGCCACTAGCTAAAGCAGCCGCTGCATTCACGACGACAAATAGCGGATTTCGGAATAGATCAAGCATAATGACCGGATCTTTTGCCTTTTTCTCCACAGATAAGAATAGGAAAAAGCAAAGAACACTACCAACTAATAACGCCAACACAAATGGAGTCAGCCCCTGATCACCGAGTAATTGAAACCCTAATAAAAGTAACACCAACATGAACATCAAGCTAAAGCTGCCTTTCAGATCCATTGGTTTTGCTTCACGCGTTGTTTTTGGTTCATTGAGGTAGAACCAGATCAACGCCATTAGTAACAAACCGATCGGCACATTGATAAAGAAAATCCAATGCCAGCTCAACGCTTCAACAATAAAGCCACCAGCTAAAGGACCAAACACGCTGGCAATGCCCCATGCTGAACTATTTAGCCCTAATACTTTTGCCCTTTTTTCAATCGTATAAAGATCGCCAATGATCGTCAATGCGACTGGCATCATTGCGCCTGCGCCCATTCCTTGGATTGCACGGGAAATGATCAAACCGATCATCGATTGGGAAAGTCCACAAAAGAGCGAACCAATAATAAATAATAGCGTACCAAAAATAAAAATTGGTTTTCTACCAACTTTATCTGCAAGTTTCCCATAGATCGGTGTCAACATCGCATTCGTTAATAGATAAATCGAGAATACCCAGTTCATCATTTCCATTCCGTGCAGTGATCCAACGATCGTTGGCATCGCAGTTGTCACGATCGTTCCTTCAATGGCGGTCATAAACGTAGCGATAAATACGCAAATCGTTACGACTGTCACGTTTGTTTTTCTCTCCATTTTTACGCTCACTCCCTTTTAGTACCTAAAATCATTCAAAACGTAGCATCTGCCTCGAAAGCTTCGACTCGAATAAAAAAGCCAACATATCCTGAAAGTAGCATCAGCTACTTTCGAATATCCCGGCTTACTGGTCTACATTTGATGCTTCTCACACTCAGCGAGTGCGTTCAATTCAAATATAAATTATTTAGCTAAACTAGCTTTTAGTGCATCTACTTTATCTGTTTTTTCCCATGGTAAGTCAACATCTGTACGACCAAAGTGTCCATATGCAGCTGTTTGTTTGTAGATTGGACGACGCAAATCGAGCATTTCGATGATGCCCGCAGGACGTAGATCGAAGTTTTCTCTTACCGCAGCAATCAATGCTTCTTCCGGCACTTCTGAAGTTCCAAATGTATTGATCGAGATGGAAACGGGTTGCGCCACACCGATAGCATAGGCTAATTGGACTTCTACTTTGCGAGCAAGTCCTGCTGCTACGATATTTTTTGCAATGTAGCGTGCCGCATAACTTGCTGAACGGTCCACTTTTGTTGCATCCTTACCAGAAAACGCACCGCCACCATGACGAGCATAGCCGCCATATGTGTCAACGATGATTTTTCGTCCAGTCAATCCAGCATCCCCTTGAGGTCCGCCGATCACAAAACGTCCAGTAGGATTGATATAATATTTTGTTTGCTCATCAAGAAGCTCTGAAGGAATGACTTCTTTGATCACTTTTTCAATGACGTCCTGACGAATCGTATCGTTATCAACCGCATCATCATGCTGTGTCGAAATGACGATCGTATCAACTCGTTCTGGTTCCCCTTGATCGTTGTATTCAACTGTTACTTGTGACTTCGCATCTGGGCGTAAATAAGTTAACTCTTTTGATTTACGCAGTTCAGCTAAACGACGTACTAAACGATGACTTAATGCAATTGGTAAAGGCATTAATTCCGGCGTTTCGTCTACCGCAAAACCAAACATCAAACCTTGGTCACCCGCACCGATCTCATCGAGTAAATCTCTTTCTTTTTCGTCACGAATCTCAAGTGCTTCATCGACTCCTTGAGCGATATCTGGTGACTGCTCGTCAATTGCTGCCAATACTGCCACAGTATCACCGTCAAAGCCAAATTTTGCACGAGTATAGCCGATTTCTTTTACTGTTTCACGTACTACTTTTTGGATATCTACGTAAGCTGTCGTAGAGATTTCTCCAAATACTAAGACAAGTCCTGTCGTTACAGAAGTCTCGCAAGCTACTCTTGCATTTGGATCTTGTTCTAAAATCGCATCTAAAATCGCATCACTGATTTGATCAGCGACCTTATCCGGATGTCCTTCTGAAACAGATTCTGATGTAAATAAATGTCTTTCTACCATAATATGATTCCCCCTAGTTAAATTCGGTTACAAGGCATCTCCGTTCGTACGGATCCTCTCGGGAACTTGCAACGAGTCAAGTATAGCAGATAAACCGATTTTACGCTCGTTTTTTTGTTACTTTTTAGAAAAAAGAGAAAGTTTTGTATATGTAAAAAATAAGCGATTGCCTACTTCAGCAACAGGAAGCATAAGAAGTGCTTACCTTTGATTTTCTATTGTCTTTTCAGTTCATAGACTGCTGGCTTTCTCGCTAAATCTTTGCTGATTACTTGTGCATGCTGTTTGACATGAGCAAGCACCGAAGAGAGTTTATTTTTTTGTGATGAACAAACCGCTAGTTGTTCAGAATTAGCTGGAAGTGGGTGCGCGGTTTGCGTACTCCTGTGATGATAAGAAAATGGAAACCATTGTTGATTGATCTGAGTTGATTTCTCAGAAAATATATCAAGCTGTTTCTTTTTATCGCGGTACTTGATTTCCTCCTGGATGTCCTTTCTTTTTTCCTGGAGACCTATAATCAAAGAACTTGTGATCTTTTCAGCTATCGGTATCTGGATATATGCTTTTCGCTCTCTTGTCAATTGTATTTCTTTTCTGATTCTCTCATCCGCATCATGTAAATCTATTAACTCAACTTGCCTTAGCTTACTTTGATATAACTGCCCGATTGGATCAACTACTTCTAAAATCACTTCTTTGATATGCGAATTTAACACACTCGGAATATATCCCCCATTGTTCAGGATCACCTTGATATACGGGTCATTTGCATATAATAGATAGACATTTTGGTACCATTCATCTTTTTGGTTAGCGAGAACCCCATATTTGATTTGGCTATAGGAATATTTCCTATATAGATAAAAGCCAAAAACATACTCATACTGTTGGTTCCAGTCTGGATTATCGCCTTTGAGCGCATGAACAAACCTTCTCTTCATCTCTAACGTTGGATACGGGAGCTGACGATTCCATTTTGGTGTGATTTTAGGTCGATGAGGCAAATCAAACAGCGAATGATTGCAATTGAACAGAATGATTCTTAAAGTCGTTTCGATTTGACTCACCGCATGATTATCAGACATTGGGCGTGCTAATTGAATCGCAGGGATCTTTTGGAACGGATGAGAAAGAGCTTCGATTTTTATGAGTGTCTCATAGGGACGAAAATTTAGTAAATCTCGTGTCGAAAAGAGAACCTTACTTAACTCTTCTACTTTAGCTGCTGAGAGCTGGACATAAGACACAGAACCAGCACCAATCACTTTTTCTTTATCCACTTGTATCACAACAAATTGCCCGCCTCTTTTATAGACCGTCAGACCACAGACGTACCCAAGTTCATCAGGATCTGGAAAAAAATAACTCGTCGGAAAAAGTAGAAAATCTGTTGGATCATTATTTCTCAGATTCTCTAAAACAATCTTTAGATCATTGGGCTGAGCCAAATGATACAAATCAATTGTTCGCTCCAACGAACGAATGATTTTTGGTTGTCTTTTTTTATCGATAAAAAAATCGTCTTGGTCATTTTCGATCATTTTGATATAAGTTGAAAACAACAACTCGTAATTTTCTGGTGATACACAAAAATTGTTAGATGATTTTAGTGATAAAGTCAAAGCCAACATGTCGATTCTTCTTGCAAACTCATCTATTTCCTTCACTTCGAGTTGCTCTGGTTGTGAAAAATGAGTGTTGCTTGTCGGTAACCACGGCTCGGCAAATTGAGCGAATCCTTTCTCTTCATGTGAGATTTGCCATTCATTCTTTCTTACTTCAGCACGTCTTTTTAATTCTTCAAGGTTTTCTTCAAAACGGTCTGCAAGCCCTGAAAGTAACCATTGATTCATTTCTTTTGCCACTGGGATCTCCATGATGGCTGATCTATCTTCGACAATCGAAAGCAAACAGCCATCAAATTTAAGCATTCGTGTCAGTTCCTCCTCATTCACGTCTTTAAGCGCCACCTGATACAATTCACTTAATGGTTCAACTACTTTTTCGAGTCTTTTTACTAATTTTGTTTCATCCAAAACCGGTGGATTTCCATTACCATTCTTCATTTCATGGATATACGGATCCATTTCAAAAACTGTCTGAATGAGGTTATACCACTGATAGGTCGAACGATTGATATGTAAGAGTGAGGTTTCTGTAGTGTGCCCTTTTCGGTATAAATAATAATCGAAGATATAGTCAAACTGGGCATTCCATTCTGGATTCGCTACTTTGAGTGCTTCCAAAAATCTTAGACGCATTTCTAACGTCGAATCGTCATGGAACAAGTTCCATTTTGGTATCACTACTTCATCCGCCTCAAACGAGAATAAGCCTACTTTACAGTTGAACAAGGCGACTTTCAAAGCTGCTTCGATTTCGCTAACCACACAGTTGCCTATCATTTGTCCTTTCATTTCGATCATCGGAAGACGTTGGAATTCTCCAGCAATCGTTTCGATTTTTTTCAGTACACTAAAGGCGCCAGATTCGATACGATCCCGGGAAAAAAAGAGGAGTTCACTTAATAGCTCCATGTTCGTCATAGGTATCTCTACATAAGAAACAGTCGATTCTTTAAAGTATTTTTCCTTATCGACATGAATCATAAGCAAATGATCATTTTTTTTGTAGAACGTCAAAGCAGTTAAATGACGAGGCGGTCGTTCCTCTTCATTCACACAAAAACAAACGGGGAATAGAAGAAAATCTGTTGGATCGTCCGTCTTCAAATCGATGAATAATTCTTGTATCTCCTCAGCTTTATCCATTTGATAAAGCTGCTCCGAGCGCTCTAATGATGCAACAATATCCGGTTGCCGTTTATTATCAATGAAAAAATCATCTTGATCATTTTGGATCATTTTTTTGAACAGCGAAAAAATCAATTCAAAATCTGTATGCTTGATTTCACGATCATTTGCTTTTAAGGATAGGATCATCGAAAGTATGTCTAGTCTTGGTTTGAAATCATTCTCCGGTGCGGTGCTTACTTCTGCATTTTCCTCGTTAATCATGTTCCCTCCAAAATAGCTATTTTGTAATCATAAATGAACTTTCTAGTGACCTTATTTGATAAGACAATTCTTATTATTTAATCTTACATTACTTTCTACATCTCGCCTTTCAGATACAGCTAGTCGTTTCACTCGCTCACACGCTAAAGAAAAGTTACTTTTCGCACCCTCTCTTGCTGGGTTATGTGTGTTAGGATTAACTGACTTTTTAGCTAGTGATTGATTGTGTAGTTGTTGACTAGATCTCTTTTGTTCGAGGCTTATACGTCGGCGGATCTCACTTTCTATTTCAACATTCTTTGCTTTTATGCAAGCCATATAATAATCTCCGATTGCGATTGCAATAGGAATTTTGAGATACGGATGCCTCGCTTGTAACAATTCCACTTCAAGTGTATTGGCATGCAATGCTCGATACAATTCAGATAACTCGAAAGTTCTGATTTCTCTGTTCAACAAGATGCCTGTTGGTCCTATTAGTTTGTTGATTTTTTCTTTTAAACGCTGATCAAATTCAGTTGGAATCTTTCCACCATTATTGAATATTTCTAATATGTAAAGATCATTCCGAAATAAATGACGAATGTTTGCATACCAAGTATTTTTCTGTGTAAGGGCCTCTGCTTCTCCCCATTGCCTCGATTTTTGTTTTCGAAGAAGATAATAAGCAAACACATGATCATAATTTTTATTCCAGTCTTGGTTTGGCCCTTTCATTGCAGTAACGAATCGTTTCTTCATCTCTAACGCTGCTATTTCCTGTACCCTCATATTCCATTTAGGCGTAACTATTTCAGAGGGGTCCAAACGAAAAATATCTTGCTTACAATTGAATAGGATCATCTTCAAAGTACTTTCGATTTCAATAATCGTACAATTACCAGTTGTTTGACGCGCTAGTTTTATTGAGGGAATTGCTTTGAATTTATGAGAAATTGCTTCGATTTTTTTTAATATGCCATATGGCTTTAAATCAAAATAATTTTTCGTAGAGAGCAGTATTTGACTCAGATCCTTGATTTTTTTCTCTGGAACCTTCACATAAGAGACCGCACCACGACCAAAAAATTGCTGTTTATCGACTTGTAAAACAACAAACTCATTGTCTCTTTTATAAACTACCAAACCAATCGCATGACCACTTTCTTTTGGGTCTAATAGTTGAAATCTAGTTGGTAAAAGCACAAAGTCTGTAGGATCATTATTTCGTAGTTTTTCAAACATGTTTTGTAAATATTTTACCTTCTTTAGTTCATAAACCTCTGTCGTTCGTCTTAATGATTGGACAATATTTGATTGTCTTTTTTTATCAATAAAAAAACTATCTTGATCATTTTCTAGCATTTTAATATAGGTCGGAATTAATAATTTATACATTCCCGGAAAAAAATGACTATTATTATTTGATTTAAGCGACAAAACTAAAGCCAACATATCCAGCCTTTGTTTAAAATCATATATTTCACTTTGATTTATACTCTCTTTTTTGAAAAGTTTACTGATACTTGTTGGCGCAATATTCGATACCCGCTTCATTAGCCAGTGTCTATTATTTTCTAGATTAAATTTTTTTCTTTCACGTAAGATACGCTGCTTTATTTCTCTATTTACCTCTTGGTATCGTTCTTCTAATCTTAAGAGGCTCCGTTGATTCATTTCTTTTACTTGAGGATTCTTGATCATTGCCAAGCGATCTTCATACATTGTGATCAGTACCCCATCAAGATAAAGACTATCTATCAAATCAGTAGTGTCCACGTCTTTAAGCTTTTTACCATACAGTACTTCCATTGGCTTGACAGCCAACTCAACCGTTTTTTGGAGTTGCTCTTCATCCAACGTATTGATTTGCCCATTACTACTCTCCAATACATGAATGTAAGGATCATTTTCGAAAGCATGCTGAATCGTCCTGTCCCACCATTCATGATTACTAAGATCAGGTAAAAATTCATTGATTTTACTCTTTCCTGTACGATATAAATAGAAGTCAAAAACGTAATCAAACGGTTCATTCCACACTTTATTCTCACTTTTTACTGCTTCAAGAAACCTCTTACGCATTTCTATAAATGCGTCGGTAACTTTATTGTTCCATAGAGGTATGATCTTTTCAGTAGTATCTAACGAAAACATATCTGAACCACAGTGGAATAATGCCACCTTTAAAGCATCCTCTACTGCACTGATTTTACTATCTATTCCTTGCCTCGGCATATTCAACGGAGGAATTCCTTTAAATCCACTTGACATCAATTCGATATCTTTGAATAGAGAGAATGCGCCCGGATTTAATACATTCCACTCATGAGAAATCACTTTGCTTAAATCTGTTACTTTCGATGCTGGAATCCTAGTATAAGATACCTGCCCTCTCTCAAACTGATCTTTACGATCTACGTAGACGACAAATAAATCATTCTCTTTTTTATAAAGAAGCAATCCACTATAATAAGGGGGAATCCCCCCCTGTTCATCTAACCTGTTCAAATTTGGGATAAGCATGAAATCTGTTGGGTCATTATTTGTCATTTTATCAAAAGCTTTTTGTAGAAAGCTTGAATCATTGGTGTTATAAAAAGCCATCGATCGTTTCAACGACTCAATCACTTTTCCTTGCTTTTCTTTGTCAATAAAGAACTGGTCTTTATCATTCTCAAACATTTTTATATAGGTTGAGTATAATGCCTTATAAAACTCTGGTGAAGCAATTCGTTGATTATTTTCTTTTAGCGAGAGTGCTAAAGTTAATATCTCCAGTTTTTGGTTAAATTCATTTTTATTATTATCTTTCAGCGTTTCTTCTATCTCCATTATTTTTCTCCTATAATCAATATTTTTACTGTTCTCAAAGCCACATATGTATATGATCTAACTCCTATATTGGAAAGATGATTGTTAGCTTTTCCGGGCTACGCTCGGTCAAAACGTCTATTTCTAGTATAGTGATTACTAACATAAAACTTACCCATTTATTTTGAAATCACGAAAAAATTACTCATTTATAACATTAAAAATAGGGATAGTAAAAATTTACAGTAGAGAAATAAGGGAAAGAGATTCTATATAAAAACAAAATAAAAAATTCCCTGCTTGAAAAAATATGATAGGAACGGAACTTCAGCATGCTATGACTTTGTTTATTGAAACATTCTGATAGAAAAACAAAAAAATCTTTTTACCTAAGTGTTTTATTTAGCTTTATATATTCATTTGTTTTCGAAAAGTCAAAAAAAGCACACATCTAAGAACTGACTCAGATGTATGCTTTGTGAGTACGTTATACGCTATTTCAAAAACAAAAAAAAGAGGCTCTATAATAAAGTGGACTGATGAATCAATTATGATTCGTCAGCCCACTTTT
>NZ_JAFLWG010000015.1:0-18603 GCF_017316315.1 Enterococcus sp. DIV1298c
TCACAGAGGCGAAGGCGGTTATAAAACATTGGCGACTCGGTATAGTATTCCATCCCACTATACGGTTGAAAAATGGATAAAGACGGTTGATACACTTGGATTTGACGCTTTGCACAAGAGAAAAACGAAACAAAGTTACTCTTCTCAATTCAAACAAGATGTCATACACTATTATTTGAATAGTGGTGAATCTTATCTTGACGTTGCCCTGAAGTTCGGCTTGTCCTCCAAAGGTCTAGTTTTTCATTGGCATCAAGCATTTCTCAAAGAAGGCATCCAAGGTCTTTCACCGAAACCGAAAGGAAGATCTTCAATGTCTAAGAAAAACAAGGAAAAAAACTCAAAAAAATCAATGACACGCGAACAAGAGCTGGAACGAGAGAATGAACTGCTTCGCGCAGAATTAGCTTTTGTAAAAAAGCGCCGCGCTTTAGGGATGAATATTCCAGATCGACTCAAGAACGAGACGCCCGAATCATCCACGCGCTCCGAAAAGAGTTCCGGTTGACGATTCTTCTTGAAGCGACAAAATTCCCTAAAGCGACCTATATGTACTGGCAAAAGCGTTTTGATCATGAAGATCCAAATGCCAATCTGGAGAAACTAATCAAGGAGATTTTTGAGGAAAACAAAGGAAATTATGGGTATCGTCGGATTCAACTCGCTTTAAAAGAACGCGGAATGAAAGTCAATCAGAAAAAAATCCGCCGAATCATGCGCAAGCTTGGCCTAAAAGGCATGAAATTCACCCATAAATCGCGCAAATATAATTCTTATAAAGGAACCATTGGAAGAATAGCGAAAAATCTTATTCATCGCCATTTTTATACCTCGATCCCGCACCAAAAATTGACAACAGATACTTCTGAATTCAAGTATTATGAGCCGGATCAAAACGGAAAGCCGGTCATCAAAAAATTATACCTTGATCCATTCCTCGATATGTACAATGGAGAGATTTTGTCCTATCGCATATCTAAAACTCCGAATGCTCAAGCGATTCTTGATGCACAAAAAGAAGTCATCGAACGCACTTCTGATTGTCCTTATCGCCGAACATTCCATTCGGATCAAGGGTGGGCTTACCAGATGAAAAAGTACCGAAAGCAATTAATGAACGAGAAAATATTCCAAAGCATGTCGAGAAAAGGTAATTGTTTTGATAATGCACCAATGGAGAACTTTTTTGGTCTATTAAAGCAAGAAATGTATTATGGAGAAGTTTATACAAGCTTTGAAAGTTTAGCACAATCTATTGGCGATTGGATTGAGTATTACAATCATCTGCGTATCAAAACGAAACTCGGCTGCAGCCCTGTTCAATATCGTGAACGAATGGCAGCATAAAAATACCGACAAGATTTCTCCAGTCGGTACTTGGTCTAACTATTGGGTCTCACTTCAGAATGTACCAAAAAACGAATGACGATACGGAAAAAGAAATGATCGAAGAGGAATATGGGCGTTTAATCAGTCTGTCTAAAGATATTCGGAAAAAAAGAGAGATCATGAAATACGTGTCGATTCGCTTATATCTGTATGCGGATACTCAAAAAGAACTAGAAAAGCGAATCAAAGAAACACAGAAAAAACTGGAAAAAGAAGAATTTGGGTTTGCTTGTTTTACTTTAGAGCAAGAATACGAGTGGTAAGCGCTCTTTATGGATTACTACGCACAAACGATGTTGCCTAATCGACGCTCGGGCTTAGATATCGCCACCAATGAATTTGGCGCAAGTTATCCAGCCAATCAAGTTTATTTATCGGATGCGCGTGGTCAATACATTGGCATATCTAATACCGGCGGCCATATGTTTCTCGATGTCTGGGAGTATTTGATGGATCAAAATCGAACCTTTTACAATATTTTGATCACTGGTCTGATGGGAAACGGGAAGACTACTCTGATGAAAAAAATTATGGACGATAATATCGGAAGAGGATATTTGGTTCGCGGATTTGATAAGTCTGGCGAGTTTACACGGTTAATCAAAAAACGTAAGGGGGAGATCATCCGGTTGGATGGCCAAGATGGACGAATCAATATCCTAGAAGTGATCGCTTTAGCGGTAGATGATGAGACCTTGGAAGTAAGTGAGCAGTCTTCCTTCATGATGCACTTATCTAAGCTAGGGACTTGGTATTCTATCTTGAAGCCTACTGCACCGATTGAAGAGTTGGATATGTTTGATTCGATCATTATTGAATTGTATAAGAACGCTGGCTTGTCGGACAAAGATGGCCACGTAACGAAAATTACGGGTTTGCCTTCTGAGCGATACCCGATCCTGTCGGATGTGTTGGAGGTGATTGACGAGCGTTATCAAAAATCTATGTATGAACAGGAAAGGAATCACTTATACAATATTCAGTCGACACTCACTACGCTCTTACAAAAAACCAATACACTTTTCGATGGGCCAACAACTATTCCGGATATTTCTGATCAACAGGTCCTCTTTTTTAACATTGACGGGCTAACAAACTTTGAGCAGCGGTTCGTCAATGCCCAATTATTCAATACATTTAATCTTTTCAGTGCGACCCTCTTCAATAATGGGCGCAGAGAACATCGACGATACCAACAAGGGGAGATTTCTTTCGAAGAGATTCGTAGAGGCATGTTTTTCATGGCTGAATCTCATAATTTGATCAATCAAAACAATCCGCGGATGGTTTCCTTCTTCAATACCTATGCCAGAGAAGCAAGGAAGCGGTATGCGGGACTTTGTTTAGATACACAAAGCGTTCGTTCGCTCGTTTCTACTTCAAAAGACAGCCGAAACAGTAATGATGATGAGGCCAAGGATATCTATGATTTCATGAACTATCGCTTCTTTTTCCAGCCAGGAGAAGGAGAAAGCGATAATCTCAGTGAAGAAAATGGCGGCGTTTTAACAGCGGAACAAGCGTCTCGGCTAAATAAATTTGTCCCTGGACAGACACTGCTTCGAATTGGAAAATCGGACGCCTATGAATTATTTGTCTATGCTTCAGAAGAGGAATTGGATCTCTATGATGGCGGTGGAAGAAAAGGTGGAGACGTATGATCAAAAAACAAATTAAAAAGCGGATTATAAAGTGGTTACTCGCGTTTTTAGCGAGTAACTTTTTTATTATTTTTCCTTTCGTGCTGATTCTAATTTTGATTATAGGTGGTGTTTCGGCCGCCAATAACAGCCAATCCAATTGTCTTTCAAACACTGTCAGTGTCGCTGAAGAAACCAATACAGAAGTACCTAGTTCCGTCTACGAGTTTGTCAGAAGTCACGCCGAAGCCTACATGTTGTCATGGAAAGCCGGCGGCTTTTTGCCTTCCGCAAGTATTGCACAAACAATGGTGGAAACAGGCTTTAACTTCACCAATCCTTCAGGAACCTCCTTTTGGCAAGCACACAATATGGGTGGAGTGAAGACGTCTAGACTAAGTCATTTTCCTATCACCTTAAAGACATTTGACGAAGACTCTGTCGATATCACTGGAACGAAACCTGGTACAAATGTAGGGGACAATACAGGAGGTGCCTATACTTGGTTTAAAAATTATGACGCTGGAATCGTAGGGAAAGCTGAATTCATGGCACACCAAACGCTTTATACGAAAGCAATCAATAATACGGATGGCCTCAGTACACTGACTGCCATATATAATGGCGGGTGGGCGACAGATCCTTCCTATCTAATCAAACTGCAAAATGCGTATAAAAATTTGGGCTCAAAATTTCAATGGCTCGATCAAGAAGCCATCAGTAAATATGGACCAGCGCCTTTTCAAAAAGAGGAACTATCGAATGACTTGGATGTTGATTTTTCAGAAGAAGATTCGACAAGTGCAGAAGACGATGGTGGGTGCGCGGTTTCTGAAGCGGACACCAGTAATCAGATTGTCGGTGAGAACTCTGCACCGGTTTTAGACGTACCAGCGGAATACCAGGGAAAGCTGACGTTGCCAGAACCTGATACCAATAATTACTCAGGAAACAATTATCCCTTTGGTCAGTGTACGTGGGGAGCTTATAATCGCATGGCACAAATCGGCAATCCCATTGAATGGTTCTCAGGTGACGGAGGAAATGGTGGCTCGTGGGGAGCGTCTGCGAAAGCCAAAGGATACACCGTGGTAAAAGGAAAACCACAAGTCGGTTGGGCTGCCAGTTTCCCGGGAGGTGTTGCAGGATCCACGCCTCCTTATGGACACGTTGCTGTTGTCGAATATGTCAATGAGGACGGCAGTATGTTGGTAAGTGAAACAAATGTGATCAACCCTGGTTCCGGTACGCGTTCTTGGCGAGTAATCAGTAAGGAGACCGTGGCTCAAGTCGAATTTATTCAAGGAGGAAAGAGATAAGATGAAAGAAAATAGAATCAGAACGATAGGCGGTTTGGGTTTGGCCCTCATTTTATTTATGGGAGCGAGCCTTTTTTTATGGTTTCAAAATGTAAACTTGAAGGCGCAGGTGAAGGACTATCAATCAGAAACGCAACTTCTAAAGCAAAGCGAAAACAATCTGAAACAAAACATTGAAGTTCTTACCGATGACTATGACAAGTTGTATAAGGAGAAAAATGGGACGGCGAATGAAGAATTGATCTTGGCCGCTAACGTGTTATTTGCCTCTATTTACAACTATGATACCTCCAGACCAGATGGCAATATCATTGTACGAAAAGATAAAGCAAAAGAGGCTGCCACAGACAAAGTGGTGGATTCCATGTTTCCTAAAGATTCAAGTGAAACAGTGACCACAGTGGATACTGTCTCTCGTTTGACGAAGGATCCAGAGGTGTATTTGATGTCGTCTGATAGTCGTCAGCTTCAAGCACTTGTGGTGGTTGATTACGAAGTTTCAATCGCAGAAAGTAGTGAATTAACAGGACACTATATGTACAGAATCACTTATAACAATCATATGGAAAAAATTGATTCTATTCAAAATGTTGGGGAGTTTGAATAGGGCTTTTGGTGAGGAAAAGTATGATGAGAAATCGAATTCTACTCTCTTTTATTTTCTTCTTTTGTCTTTTGACCGGCTGTTGTATTACTAGCATGAATCGATATGAACAGGCAAATAGAGACGTTGAAATACAAGAAAATCAATCAAAAGTCATTGTCTTTTATCGTGACGATTGTGCTGAGTGCCAGAAGGTTTTCCCTTTTCTCTACGTCAGAAACTTACTCTTTGATGATCTCTTGTTTGTCAATATGAACAGTAAGCAGAATCGACATTATGTGGAGGAGTACTCTTTGAGAACTGTCCCGACTTTTATAAAAGGAAGCCGCATGTATCGTGGGACGGATCTAAAAAAAATAGTTCAATTCCTTCACCAGTAAGAACAAAAAGGAGGACCTATGGAAAAGAATAAAAGCCGACTTGATCTCTTGCGTGATCGAGTCGAAGATTTGTCTATTGCATCCAGAAGATACCAATCGTTGATTTATTTTGTTTGGTTTGTTTTCGTGGTTGTGACCTATAGTTTGATGATTGGACTCAATCTTTTTCTTTCAAAGGAAGTGGAAATTTCTTCGACCAAAATCCAATCGGAATTGGATTTTGGCAGCACGACGTATGTGTTACTCGATCGAAACGTAAATCAAAAAGAACAAAGCGCCACCTTCGTCTTAGGGAAAAAAGAAATGGATCCAGTGTATGAAGAGCGCACGTGGCATGTTTCAGTTGATTACCAAAATGGTTCAGACGATGGCCAGATCCAGACAACGATCTATCAAGGAGAAAACAATTTCACCTACATTCAAGTGGAGGGGCTTGCTTCTGAATGGTCCGGTTTACGTGTGGAGTTAACAACGAAATCGGACGTGCAAGTAGAAGAACAAAGCGACTATATTATTGTTGGAGAAAAAGATACGCAATCTGATCCGATAGACTTTCAAAATGAGACAGAGGTCGAAGTCACGGCCATTGATTATGCGATCGAACAACGGAACGCGGTAATCGCGGATAATCAAACAGTGATCAAGGACAATGAGGAAGAGATCGAAAAGAGTAAAGAAAAAGCACAGCTGTTAGAAACAGAAATGGATTATCAAACAGACGCGCAGAAAATAGAAACACAAAATTCTATCAACCAATTAAATGAACGAAATCGACAATTGGCAACCACAAATTATTCGACAGAGAAACAAAATGAAGAACTGCAAGAACAAATTGAAAAGCTGCAAGAAAAGGTAGCCGATAAGAAAAATAGTACTAAATAGATAGAGGAATCGCTAACGGAAAAGTAACGGAATTCAACAAAAGTTAACGGAAATCTAACGGTAGAGTAACGTTAGGATAACGTTAAGTTAACGGAAAAGTAACGGAATTATCCTACTTCATGTACCCATTAAAATCCCCCCGCACTGCGGGGGCCAGACAAAGTCTGGGTACGGATTTCCCTTATGCTCTTTTCTAAATCCCTGCTCTTCGACGCTTCGCGTCTGTCGAGCAGGCTTTTAGAAAACACTGATTCTCAAATTCGAAAGGAGGTTGAGCGAATGGGGAAACAGATTTCAGACTTTGATGAGATTAGAATTCGTGGCGTTGACTTAGATAAGAAAGCTCGATTAATCCAACTGGCGGATGCTCAAGGAAAGTCGTTGAATCAATTTCTACTTGAATATGTCAATCGGCTGGCGGAGCGCCACGAAGTTATGGAAACTGAAACCAAATATTCAGAATTGCTCGATATGATGGCGAAAGTGATAGACAAAAATACACACACAATGGCCGAAATGAAACAAATCATTCAACTAATCACAGGAGGGGAACTTGATGGGTGAAAGTGAAAATATGGCTAGGTTGGAAACATATATCTCTCAAGAAGCTAAAGATAAATTGAAGAAAATGATGGATAAAGGAAACAGAAGTTATGGTGCAGTAATCGAATCAATATTGCACCAGTTGGAAACAGCGGACGCAAATAAACTCTTGGGAGAAATTCTTTCGGAAGAGATTGCCACTCGGGTCATTAGAGAGTTGAAAGAGCCAATCGATATCCTCCGACGACGTACGGGTTATGCAGATCGACAAACCAAAGTGATCACAGAACTGTTGAATCATATGATCAACACACTACAGATCGATCGTATCGAAGAACGAGTGGTATTAACGAGCAAAGCAAAGACAAATGCGTTGAGCGCTGCTGAAAAACGAATCAAAGAGCAGCTGGATCACTTAGAAACAAAGACCAAGACGTAAATTATCTGACTTTTGATGAGGATTTGCCCTTCTAGCTTAACTTAGAAGAGTGTGGTATACTAAAAACGAAAAGAGGAATTGCGCTAACAACTCCTCTTAGGGATAGCACCGTTTAAGTCGGTGGCATAGTTGAATCAGTTACAAAGAATAACCGTTAAACTGGCCAAAGTTTATGATACGGTTATTTTTTGTCGTTTTTGTTATTGCTGATTGCAAGTACTAAGGTTGCGAAAGCTAACGCAAACATTAGTGCTTCATAAACAGACAAGCTTATTCCTTTCTAGGGATAAAGCCGAAAAACAACATAGGCGTCACCCCATTTCTTTTGGGATTAGCCACCGTATAAACTTTACTATCAGCTAGTATTGTAACATACAAATAAGACCAAATCCTTTGAAAGCAAGGATTTGGTCTTTTATTTTTTTTTGATTAAGTGAGACACTTTTGATCAACCATTCATTGAGAACTTTCCTTTTTCCTTTAAATACTTTTCAAACTCTATCACTTCGTTTCGCTTTTTCTTTAGAATAGAGTCTTGCATAGATTTTGGGAAAAAACCTTCCCGTTCATAAATTAAATTTTCCAGTACATAAATTTTTTTAATCAACACCTGATATTTCTCATTATCATTGGCTCTAAACGCTTTATCTTTTGCTTTGCGGGCGATCTTCAAAAGGTAATAAAGGCTTACTGTCTTTTCCTGAAGAAAGTCGATCGTGGTTTTTCCAAGAACTTCATTTTCGTCTTCCAGCATGGGGATTTCTTCCGGAATTTGCGATTGTCGAAGATGGTTTTGACAGACGTCGGAAAGAGAAAAACCAATCTGACAAAAATCACAAGATAAGTGTTCGGTTAGAGGGGTCCCGCAGTATTTGCATGTGTAGTTTGTAGTCATAATTTTTCTCCTTCGTGATCGATGTCTGCTTTCAGTACACTCGTTTTTTTAGTATAACTTAGTGTTCCTATAGATTAAAGATGTTTTTAGAGAAGAAATGAAAGGGCGTATACCAGGTTGAAAAAACTTCATTTGAAAGTCAATTTTTCACCTGGCAGATGGCGCTAATACCCAATATTGACAGCTGCACGTATGTCATTAGTAAACAGTTATCGTCTAGATCTTCGCAATGAACGATAAGTTGTGTTTGGAAGTTATAGCCTTTTTCTTTCATAGCTGAAGCTAACCCGATGATCATGCTTCCGGAACCACAACAGGGTTCATAGTAATTCATTCGGCCGTTTTCTAAGATTTCGGATTGTCCGGAGACAAAGGTTAGTTCAGCCATCAGTCTAGCGATATGATTCGGTGTAAAGCATTGGCCCATTGATTTGTTAGCTAAGTTTAGCTCCATGTAGATCTCACCCAACCAGTCAATAGAGTCCTCTTCAAGTGCGCTTGTAAGCAGTTGAAAACACTCACAAAAAGTAATAGCTTGGTCCCTGGAGTATTTTTTGATGATGCTGAGATACAACGCTTCACGCTCTTCGAATTGAAGGTGATTCATTGTATTCGAGCAAGTATAGGCCATAAGATGGATCCAATCGTTAAATACCCCACCTAGTGAATACTTGCCTGTGATCGATTGCAGCTTATTGATGATTTCATTCTTTTTGTTCATAAATTGACCTCCTTCAGAAAGGTTTTTGCCTTTCATTGATTTGATGTATTTTTCTTTGATGCAGAAGATGGATCATACCTGGAATGAGCGACAAGGGTAAATGGAAGGTATGGTAAAAGGCGGTGGAACCGCCGTTCTTCTCAAAGAAAAATTGAATCGATGAAGGTCGGTGCGCGACGTAGGAGCGCTAAAGCGAAGGCGTCAGCCTGAGAGGCCGTTGGAAACGGCCGGAAAGTGTGCGCAGCACACGCCAGGGGGACCCAACGATCGTCGATCGGTGGGGGAAAAGCGGGCGTCGCCCGCGTTCCTCTTTAATAAACGTCAGCTGTGGCAACAGCTGACTGAATTTGTCCATATAGCGTAGCGTCAAAGGAAGAGAGCGCAGTCGAAGATGATACGTAGCGAATGACTGTATATGGACAAATTCACTACAAATTGCGCCAGCAATTTGTTCCCAAAAAGCAGGCAAGAATAGGTTTCCCTATTCTTATTTGCTTTTTATGCAGTTCGAATCAAGCCACCAAATATTGGTTTGAAACCAATGAGTCCAAATTCTGAGTATTCGGGAATATCCAAATTGAAAACATAGGACATTTGAAAGCCTTCATTGAGTTCTTTCCAATCGCCTGACCATTCTTCTTCTCGGTTTGAAACATAGAAGAGAGAAAGCATTTTGCCGATGGCGGTGTAGCTTAAAATAGCGTAATACACGAGATAATCGTGCTTTTCTTCAAACTCTGCGACTAATTGCTTAAAGCTATTATCTAGCCAATAATTTCCTCCACGTAAAGAATAGGAAACCAAGTCAGCTTGTTCGAATTGTTGAATCGTATCGTCAATGATACCGAGGGCCTTCATGCGCTTGATTGCTTCTTTTTTGTACCGTTGTTTTTGTTCATTTTTCATAGTTTTACACTCCTTCGTAATGTGTTAAAAAGCCGAGAAAGAATCCTACAGCAACTGCCATAGGCGGAATATCTTTACAAGCTTCAACAAAATCTGCACTATCCAAATAATCAAATTCATACTCGCCAGTTTGAGTGTTAACATTCACCTTTTTGCCGAAGTTGCATTCGACTTCAGCCGGACCGTACATTTTGTTTACCCAAACTTGGAGAGCAAAGGCTTCATTTTGGACTTCAAGGATGTCATGGCCGGTTTCGTATTTTTCAAGATTGGGAGAATCTGTTAAGGAAGAAAGTAGTTCATTGTCCATGATTTCTAGGATGAAACAATTATTCAAGTTCATTTTAGTCGTCCTCTCTTTCGGTGAATGAATAGAAAGCGCCGTTTACTTTTATTGATTCGAAATAGTCCAACCATTGGCTATCCGTTGTTTTTGCTTTCTTATCGTCATTAAATCTTTGCCATGTAAGTTCTAACGCTTGATACTCATCTGGTTTAATCGTGCTAGGTTTGATTCCTTTATCAATACACACCAAAGCTTGAAAGAGCCATTTGGGGTTTGCTTTTTTTAGCTGTTCAATCGTTCGATAGTAAGTGTCAATCAGATTAAGCTCAACACTGCTTTCAATCATTTCTTCTTGGGCCATATCCAATAATTTTTTATAGTGCTTTTGAGGGACACGTGTTTCGTTATAAGCGAACGTCATATCCTCCATTTTTTGCGCCATTTTGTCTTTAGGCAATCGTGAAAATTCTTCATAATACGTTTGTGGCATGGTTTGACCTCCTACAGAAAGGGTTTGCCTTTCTTTTTTTATATTTTCTTTTGACAGAAAAGATGGATCACTCCTGGAGTGAGCAACAAGGGCTTACAGATGGACCAGCTTCAGCTGGATCCAGCTGTTGTGTATTTACCCTTGTTGGTTGAATGGAAGGTGTGATAGAAGGCGGTAGAACCGCCGTTCTTTTCAAAAGAAAAAATAAATGGAAGACAGAGATCCCGTTCTGTGGGTTGGGCGCGACGTAGGAGCGCTAAAGTGAAGGCGATAGCCTGAGAGGCCGTTGGAAACGGCCGGAAAGTGTGCGTCGCCCGCGTTCCTCTTTAATAAACGCCAGCTGTGGTAACAGCTGGCTGAATTTGTCCATATAGCGTAGCGTCAAAGGAAGAGAGCGCAGTCGAAGACGGTACGGAGCGAATGACTGTATATGGACAAATTCACTACAAATTGCGCCAGCAATTTGTCTCCTGAAAGGACAAAAAAAATCGAAGTGTGTCAGTATATCAAAACCTAAATAGTTGAAAAAGAGAGTATTCATAAATTGACTGATTTCTGGATATTCTCTTTTTGACGCTCCATCGGATTCATTCGTTTTTGCTTACCTATTCTCTTCCCAATGAATTTACGTGTATCGAAAACCTTGTATATGAAGTTTAGAACAAGTGTCTCAGTATGTCATAAAAGAAAAGCATAATAATTTTTAATTTGGTATAAAACCAAATGGAAAGTGCGCGCAAATCAATTGCTAAAAAGCTCCGAAAAGTGGACGATTGAATGGATTATTCGAACTAAAGCAAAACACTTGTCAATCAGGGGTCGTTTGGGAAGCTCGGTCAAACTTAATGGAATGGAAGTAGGAACAAAAGAAGATTAACCGTAGTTAGCGATCTTATTTTTTAAATTTATTGACCTTATTTCCTTGCAAAAAGGTGCTTCATGCATCTATATATAAACTAAACGGTTAAAAAAAAACTAAGCGAGGGACCTCTATGCAAGAACTTCAACTATCGTTCATTACAAATCCGATGATTCGACGCTGGATGCGAATATTGACGAATATGGAACAAATTGGAAATTTTACATTGGTTCAACTTTCTCAACAAATGGTTATTTCACATCGTACGTTAGTCAAAGATATCCAATCAATCCGAGATTATTTTGGTGATAGTATCTCTTTACACTCGGACAATAGCGGGTTTCACTTCGAAGAATGCGATCGGGTCAGCTACAAGGAAAAGAAAGAACAGTTACTCGTTAATGAGCCCTTATTTGAAATTATGAGTGCAATCTTTTACGGAGAAGAAGTCGATCTGGATGAATTGGCCCATCAATACAGTTATGGTGAGAGTACCTTGCGGCGCTTTTTTGCACGCGTTCGCCCGACATTAAAAGGATACGGTTTGGCGATACAAGCGACGCCTGTATTGCTTACAGGTGATGAAGGAAGTATTCGAAAATTCTTTTTTGACTTTTACTATATTGCAGAACCAACACCGCATACCATTCGTCCGCCAGAAGGATTGCATCAGTCTGTGGTTAAGGGGTTAGCTGATCGATTAGGCAAGTATGAAGTTGGGACGGGATTGTCAATCTCAGCATTTTATTCTTTACTATATCTAGTAGTAGTTCGGGTTCAGCAAGGAAAAACGAGTTCCGTTCCAAAGTGGATTCAAGAACGAGTATACAAAGAAAAAGATTTTGAATTATTAACCTTGCTTGTACCAATCATTGAAAAAGATTACGGTGTCACCTTGCCTAAAGAAGAACTGGCCTGGCTACATTTAATTATCGTTTCAAAACGAACGATCAATCGATTAGATCAGGAAATTCAATTTCTAGAGCGATTCAATTTCTGGCCAAACATTATCGGTGTTGCAGTTGCGTATTTCTCTGACCCAATCTTTGATCGCTGGGACCGGAAGGTCCTAGAGACATTTCTGGCCTCCTTTTTAGTCTCACGAAAACTAAATGATGCGACAAGTCCGACTTGGAACAAGCAACAAAAAGAAACGATCAACGCTATTCAACAGGAGCAACCAATCACCTATAACAAAAATCTCACTTTTTTGGCTCACCATCAAAAAGCACTGGCTTTTTCCAACACTTCTTTGGAAGAAATTGCCGTAAGCTTTACAGTTTTCAGTGATCTGTTGCTTCGCTATTATCAGCCAGTGAAAAAAGTTTTGTTTTTGTTAGAAGGCGACTATATCGGAATCCAAAAAATCCGCTTACAGGCTCTTCGAATTTTGGGAAACCAACATGAGCTGATCTTTGTTTCATTACATGAGTTGTCAGAAGAGTGGTTAAAATCAGAGGAAACAGATTTGATCGTAACAAATTATCGGCCTTATCTGTTTGATTACGGACTAAAAAACGACTATATTCTACTCAATGCCAATCCTACTGTCGCTGATTGGGAACGCGTGGTACATGCCTTAAATCCGTTAGTCGAGTAATTCAAATGAGTTATCTTTGTAACGAAGAGCCAATATACAGTAATAGACAATGCATTACAAAATACTAGATGCCGCATTCACGAACGGGTCAATTCATCCTAAACAATAAATTCTATCCTTTTTTTAGGTAATTATTGCGGCCGTTATCAGGTTTGTTCGATATTTTCACTATGCTGTGAAAATAATGATTTTTATTGAGTTGGAAAATCAGGTAAGGTAGTAGATGTCAGAGGGAATGTGTGTAAACATTGATCTGTGAACCAAAAAAGTTCTGATAACGATCGTTTATGAGAATGCAAAAAAAACAGGCATTCGAACAATTCGAATACCTGAAGATTGTGATTAGATTATGCTTTTTTTGAAAGTCAGACCCTTCTGGATTTCATTCTAAAAAACGATGGGTTTTGAGCCATTTCACAAAGGAGGAGGGAAATGAAACGTATAATTTGTATCGTTGCGAGCTGTTTGTTGGGGATCCTTATCTTAGGAACAGCGTCTACGAGCGGAAATGCGTCATCGGTTCAATCGACAGAGACCGAAGGAACGATCCGGTTTATGGGCCGTTATGAACCAGAAGGCACTCCGGATCCACCACCTACCGGTATCGCAAAACCGCCTGCCGGTGACAGACTGCCTCAGACCAATACCGTACACCACACGCAATGGGTATGGATCGGTTGGCTACTCGTGGGCTTGGTTGCCACCGCAGGCGTCAAAAGAAACAAAAAGAACAAAACAAATTAGAAAACGAAAGAAGGAATTTTCAATGAAATTTATCCGATTAGCAACTGTTGCAGCACTATCTACCACTATCTTAGCTGGAGGCGTTCAAGCCTTTGCGGAAGAAGGAACCAGTGAGGTTCGCCAAACAACAACTGAAGGACAAATCACCTTTACAGCAGGGGAAGATGAGACCGAAGTTGACCCAGGAGAAAATGGTCCAGATGTAGAAATCCCACCGGTTGTCGGACCAGAAGGAAACAAAGGGCCATTGACGATTGCGACAGTTCCAACAATGAACTTTGGTTCTCAAATCATTTCAACAACCGATGTGACTTACAACATGGTTGCCGAAAGACAACAATTAAAAGGAACAACGGGTGACGAAAACAAAGTTCCTTACGTAAGTATGGCCCAAGTCGATGATACCCGTGGAACAAATGAAGGTTGGGAATTGAATGTAAGTTTAACTGAATTTGAAGCACCAAACACACAAAACAATGTCTTAAAAGGCGCACATATCAGCTTACATGATCCATCGATTCGTTACAGCATTGATGATCCTGCACTAATGCCTGAAGCACACGCAACTGGGCTACAATTACTACCAAATGAGGCAGCTGTAGCGGTCATGACTGCAGCACCAGAAAAAGGTGCGGGGAAATCTACCGTTGAGTGGGGCAATCACGATGATTTGGCACAACAAATTGAAGATGGCGCAGAAGTTGTCGAAAATGCAGCGATCAAATTATTTGTTCCAGGATCAACCGCAAAAGATGCCGTGACGTATACGTCTACGTTGACATGGGAACTAGAATTGACACCAGAAAACTAAGAAATAGCAAACGATCGATTTTCAGGTCAATTGAGATGTTGGGCAGCGTTACAGACCTTTGTAGTGCTGCTTTTTTTAAAGAAAGGATCACAACATGATAAATCAGAAACAAAAGGTACGGAAGATCGTTTGGCTGCTTGGGGCGCTTGCCTTTTTATTCCCACTATCAGCACATGCAGAGGAAACGGAATTGAATGTGTATGCCAATCCCATTCTTCCTGAAAGCCAAGTGGATGAAGGAAAGGGGTATTATGATTTAAATCTAGCACCCAACGAACAAGAAACAATCCAAGTGGAAATTGGGAATAACAGTGCCGAACCCATACGGGTTCAAGTCACAGCTCATACCGCGTTTACCAATGTGTTAGGGAAAGTCGAATATGGCAAAGAGGCCGCAGAACCAGATCCAACATTGATCCATTCTCTGGCTGACTTGATCGAGCCATCTGGGATGATCGAATTAAGCGGAAACGAATCAAAAGTTATTGACTTGCCTTTACATATGCCGGTAGAGGCCTTTGAAGGCTTTTTAGCAGGCGGCCTACGGATCGCCGAATACAAAGAAGACGATGAAGAAAGTGAAGAACCAGAAGGCGAAGGCGTCGCAATTAAAAATGAGTTTGCCTATGTGATCGGCATGGTGGTGAGTAATACACGCGACGCTGTGCAACCGGAGTTGGAGCTGCTGGATGTTTTTGCGGATCAGTTGAATTACCGCAATGTGATCAGTGCCACCTTACAAAACTTCACGCCAACCTTTGTCAATCGCTTAGCAGTAGAAGCAACCGTGAAACGTGCAGGAGAGAACGACGTTCTCTATGAAGCCAGCCAAGAAATGATGCAGATGGCACCCAATTCGAATTTTAATTTCCCGATTTCTTTAGAAGGGGAACGTTTTCGAAGTGGCACCTATATCTTAGAACTAACGGCGACTTCTGGCGAACATGAATGGTCATGGATCCGTGAGTTTACGATCGAGGCGGACGAAGCACGTAAATTGAACCGAGAAGATGTGTTGGTTGATACAAGTATCAATTGGTGGATGATTTTAACCATCGGATTGATTGTTTTAGTAATCGCCTTATTTGTTTATATGATTTGGCAAAAAAATAAACACCAAACAAGTGAATAATCAAAGGAGTAATCACGTGCAAGATAAAAAAAGAAAATTGTTCATTCGATTTGTTATAGCGTTACTACTCTTACCTCTTTTTTTTAAACCAGTCGGGATCGTGTATGCCACGACTATCGAAGAGAGCGGGGGGCAAACACTGGAAGAATGTCCCGAAACCAAACAAAATCTGAGTCCAGAAACCGAATCAGACGATGAGAGGGCGAATGAGCGATTCAAAGATGGAGAAAGTATCAATCAATTTCAATCAGAAAACAAAGTGCCCGAGGAAATTATTGCTAAAAGTCTACAGTTATTTCCCAAATGGGGAAATATAGAATCAGGAAAATTGGTTACTGGTTCGGAACTACTTCCTCCAACCTATTATCAATTTAAACAAACTGCACAGACTAGATGGATTTTAAATGGTGTTGATCAAACAAATGCTACATCAGCGGTTACGATTTCTAATAATAGCACATTAAGAATGACGAATATTGGGATAGTAGATAATCGGTACATTGATGCAATATGGATATTCGGTCAAGCAACGAATTTATCACACATTACACTTGAGTCAAATAAAGATATAATCTTTTGGAGAGTTAATGCAACTACTCCAGGACATGTTCCAATATCAATTCGACATGTCTATCAAGACACTGGGGAAGAGTTGTCTTCGAATATTCCATTAATTCTAGACTACAGCCTCTCAAGAAACATGTACTTTGAAATAGAACAACAAAAATTGTATGCTCTATTTTCGAGTATTGATACTGCTCGAAAATGGGAAATTGCTAGTCGAAACAATAACTACTTTTTCGAACGTATAGATACCGCAAATGTTATAGATACACTCTCATTCGTAATGGGTACTAACTTGGATTTACGACTAGGTTTCGCAGCTTTTACAAATGATGTAGGTGGTTCTGCTTTCCAACCATATCGATCTGGATCGGCTCTTTTGGACAATAATTCAGGTATACCAACTATCGATGGACATAAGGAAGTAGAAAAATTTTTAAGCCGCTATAGTATCACACAAGAATTTGGGGATATAACCAATGGATCATATGATATGTCCATTTCATTTGATTCCGCAATTCACAAAGAAATGACGGTAGGTTCAATCCAAGACCAAACTGGAAATGATTTAAATAGCATTAGTGATATCACTAATGCTGATGGTGAAATTCAGATCAGTCTTCCTGCAATAGAAGTAGCGAAACTGAGAGGTCAATCTATCGAAGTGACACTTGTTGGCGTTATCGATAGTACCAATGAGAAACTATCTGAATTCCTTGTAGAAGATTACGTACGTTTACCTATAGAGGCAACAACTTCATACTCGCCACAGAAAGTTTCAGGATATGCAGATACTTGGGCTCGTCCATGGGGAAATCCTGTATCTCAAGAGATCAGTTTAAATACTTCTACAACTGATTTAGATCCAAAAGAATTCGTAGATAATCTAGATAATAAACTTGAAGGTGACGAACCATTTGTTGTGGGCTTTTCTGAAGAACGAATTTTTGATCGTTTAGAAGAAACATCTATTGATGTAATCATCGAATCCTCAATTAGTGGCATTCAAAATATAATTGAGGTCCCTATCACAGTAATTGAAAACAAAGGAAAGGTCGTTGTCAACCATGAAGATAAAGAAGGAAATACTCTTGCACATCCTGAAGAATTGATCGGAATTATTGGAGAACCATACAAAACAAAAGCACAAGTGATTCCAAATTATCAATTAGTGACTGAGCCTGATCAAGCCACGGGAGTCTTTTCGGAAGAAACTATAGAGGTTACGTATGTTTATGAAGTTGCATCAGTAAAACCGGTGAATCCTTTGGATCCAGAAATCGAAATTGATCCAGATAATAAACCAGAACTTCCAAAAGATCAGGGGTTATTGAGTATTGACTTTGTTTCGTCCTTTGACTTTGGTTCACAAGCTATTTCTGTTCGTGATCAAATTTATTATGTACACCCACAACGATTATTAAACGAAGATGGGACAGTGAACGAGACAGAAGAACGACCAAACTATGTTCAGATCAGTGATCGTCGATCAGAGAATGAGCGCTTTGGATGGAGCCTTTCCGTGACACAAAACGGTCAATTTAGAAATAGTCAAAACCATGAACTATCTGGTGCGCGACTCCATTTGACCAATCAACAATTTGCCTCCGCACAAGGCGGGGAACAACCGCTATTGACTCACCAAGAAGGAGTCGCATTAGTACCTGGGCAAAAGGCTGAGCTCGTCACGGCCAATCAGGGTCAAGGGACTGGCACATGGATCTATCGCTTTGGCGATGGAAGCAGTGCTGGCGAAAGTGTAGCGTTAGAAGTCCCAGAAATGGCTACACCAAGAGCTACGACCTATCAAACCTCCCTCACATGGGAACTCAGTGCTGTTCCAGCAAATGAATAAATGAAGAAAGAAGTAGTAACATGGAAGAGATAGTTACGATGCAAGATTACTTTACCCGTATGGATAAAAAGCTAGGCCGATCATTTGCCTCTCATTACCCAGTACTCCATGAGTATTATGAGGAATTGAAATCAGCTTGTTCTGAAGTCAATCAACACCCAAGAAATAATTTGTTCGACACATTAAAAGAAGTATTATCTTTAGACGCACAATTGCAGATCTTGTTAGAATACCACAAAATAACAGAATCACATTTTCGTGAAATTGCTAGCGAAGAAGAGTTAATTTCACAGATTAAAAAAGATAGTCGCTCCTTTTACCGGGAATTAGTCGGATTGAATACATCTTCTGAAATTCCGATAGGGATCATTTATCTTGGAGATGGAACAAAAATATCCTAGAGTTTAAAAGATACTAAGAAAATGATATAAGAGCTTCCAGAAAATGACGAATTTCTGGAAGCCCTTTTTTTGCTCATCAAGTCGTTAACAAATCATTGTCCCGCAAAAAAGGGGATTTATAAATTTTGGCTCTTTGTCAATAA
>NZ_JAFLWG010000016.1:0-132512 GCF_017316315.1 Enterococcus sp. DIV1298c
ACCATAAACGATATATAAAATAATAAATTATTAATTATTTTTGTATTTCAACCAAACAAATAGCAATATTTTTTGATTGATTGATTACCTATTCTATTAACATATGAGGTGGGAAATAATTTGAAAATTTATAGATTATTGGAAAAAAATATTAAAACCCAACTAAAAATTTTATGTAGAATGTACCAGTCGGAAACTAGCTGCTCTATAGAAGAACTCGCACTTTTTGCAAAATCTGACAAACGTTCCGTCAACAATTACTGTATTCGCATTAGCGAACTCTCAGAAAATAAATGTATTCAGAAACAAAAGAACAACTATCAGTTCATTGGCAACGAGAAAGATTATCGCCGTCTGAAAGTAGCGATCATTGAAAGCTCATCGATTTTTCAAATCATTAAAGCCGTTTGTCTCAACTCTTCGATCAATTTAAGTGAGTATTCTGCAAGATATCAACTAAGTGAATCGTTTCTAAGAAAACAAATCGGCGAGATCAATTTACTAATCAAAAAATATGATCTCCAACTCAAAACAAAAAGAGGGGAAATCTTTATTTCAGGAACCGAGGACGCCACTCGGTATATGATCTACACGCTTTTGTGGGAAGTATACCAAGGAATCGACTGGCCTTTTTCAACGATTAACTTTGACGATGTGTTTTATGTTATGGAGAATTGTTTTAAGCTTGTAAAACAAAAATTGAACAAAATCAAACTGATCGAATGGTGTTTTATTTTAGCAATTAATTTATGCCGCTATTCTCAAGGAAATACGATCGATAAGGACCGGCTTCCTGCTTTTTCAGAGGAGTTATGGAAAAAATTCAATGATGAAATAAAAGATCTCAAATACTTATATTCCGTTCTAGATCTTCCAGAAGAGGAATTAAAATTCCTATTTTTATGGGCTCAAACGCGTCCTTCATTTTATCTTAGGAATGAAATCCTTTTACTTGCTATAAAAATACATTCGAAACATGAAACCCCTATCAAAGAATATCAAGATCATTTTTATAAAATTCTATCAGCTATAGGGTTAAGTCCTCATAAAATCAATCAAAAAAGAAGCTTGCTAAATGCCACTTTGATTGCCAATGGGATCAATGATTATTTCTTTCACCCTAAGTCTAGTAAGAAAAAAGAAGTAACAACTTCTGTTCAGCAAAACTATCCGCTATTTTACGATAAAGTTTCTCAGATGTTGTCAGAGTTAAAGAGTGAGAAACCCTCCCTTCAATGGGTACAGCTTTGGAATCTGTTCGAAGCATTATTTATTGTGATTCCACCTACGTTTTTTGATAAAGAAATAAAAATACTTTTGGAAACAGACTTACCTCTAAGTATTGAGCTTATGTATATGAATGCCTTACAAGAACAATTGAAACTTTATTTGAAAGTTTTATTCATAAATGATCTTTTGCTACAACCTGATTTGATTATCCGGACAAATGATGAAACAGTTCAATTGACGATACTCGAAGAAGATATACCTTCAATTACTTTGACTAATACATCGACGATCCAAGTCGATCATAAACTGATTGAACAAATCAAAAGCATGTTTTACCAAAAATGACCTATTTCATGTTTCCTGTAGCAATCGAACTACTTTTTCTCATCCCGGGAAAAAGAGTACAAAAAAAGAAGATAGAACATCGTTCTATCTTCTGAAATGACTATAGTACATATAGCCTTTTCTTCAACAAATTCTTATAATTTAGATACTTCAGCAGCTTGAGGACCGCGCGCACCTTCAACGATAGAGAATTCTACTTCTTGGCCTTCTTCTAAGCTCTTGAAGCCATCGCCTTGGATTGCTGAGAAATGTACGAATACATCGTCTCCGCCGTCTACTGTAATAAACCCAAATCCTTTTTCATTGTTGAACCATTTTACTGTTCCGTGTTCCATAGATATATAGCCTCCAAAAAAGTTCTTGCAAGTAACCTTGCAAAAACATTATACCGAATTTAGAAAACGCTCGCAAGCATTGCCCCGTTAATTTTCTAAATTCGATCATAAAGGAAAGAGGCTGTTTTATCCTGCAAAATGTTTGTTTACTTCATCCCAATTTACAACATTCCAGAAAGCTTCAATGTAGTCTGGGCGTACATTTTTGTATTTCAAGTAGTAAGCATGTTCCCATACATCTAAACCTAAGACAGGTTTTTTACCTTCCATTAAAGGAGAATCTTGATTCGCAGTAGAAGTGATTGCAAGTTTGCCATCTTCAAGTACTAACCAAGCCCAACCAGAACCGAAACGTCCTGCTGCTGCTTTCTTGAATTCTTCTTTAAATGTAGCAAAATCTCCGAATGCTTCGTCGATTGCATCTTTGATTGCTCCTGTTGGCTCGCCGCCAGCATTTGGTGCCATGATTTTCCAGAAGAATGAATGGTTTGCATGTCCACCACCATTATTACGTACCGCAGTTTTGATATCTGAAGGGATCGCATCCATGTCAGAAACCAGTTCTTCCACAGTTTTTTCACCTAGTTCAGGATATTTTTCAATCGCTGCATTTAAGTTTGTCACATAAGTATTGTGATGTTTGTCATGATGCAAATGCATCGTTTCTTCATCGATATATGGTTCCAATGCATCAAATGCATAAGGTAGATCTGGTAATGTGTAAGTCATAAAAAATTCCTCCTCAAATTTGTTAGATATCTTTACATTAAAAGAGTAACAAAGTGAGGGGAATTCTTCAATTGTTATGCCTAGTCTTCTAACTTTTTGTTAGTTTCTATTGGCTCTTCGATAATTTCTGTCTTGTTAAAAATAAATAATTTGCTAAAGATATAATTTGCCAATACGACTAATACTTGCGTAATGATCTTAGCCACATAGTCATTCATATCCAATCCTTTGATCATCAAGATCATCGCACCCATATCAAGGCCATATGAAACGATGCGATAAAAAACAAACTTTGCAAACTCAATAAAAAAATGCGTATAACTCGGTGATTTTGATTGGAATACCCAAATCTTGTTTGTGACAAAAGCAAATAATACTGAACAGATCCATGAGATCGTATTTGATACTGGCATAGATAAATGGAAGAGTTGCTGCACGATTGCGTAACTGACAAAGTTGACAACTGTCGCTAATCCACCAAAAAATAGATAGATAAAAACTTCCCAATATCCTTTACTTTCTAAATAGCTTTTAAACTGAACATAAACCTTCATTTTCCTACCTACCTTACATATCATTCTTTCCTATCATACTCTATCTGCTGATAATTTTCATCTTTGGGAAACAATGAATGATAGAAATTTAACCTTATCTATCGTGAGAGATTGTTTTAGAACTCTTGTAATTCATAGCATACTCCGCTAGAATTGCTAGTGATGACAATTCTAGAGAAGGAGTAATTATGACAACAAAACAATTAATCGTTAGCTCTTTTGCTCGATTCACAGAGCTTAAAAATGCTAAAAATGTATCATTTGGTAAATCATTAGTTTACCTCTTATGCCTAAGTATACTGATGGCATTACCTATTTCATACCAAATTTTTCAAGTACTAGACACGATCAAATCAGATGGGCAAAAAATTGCGTCTGAAATACCAGATTTTACGATCCATGATGGACAAATCGATTCCACAACAAATGAAGGGTTCATTTATCAAACAGATTCGATCATCTTTACCTTTGACCCAGAAGGAAAACGCACTCCCGAAGATATCTCTTCTGATTTGATAGGGAATTTCCTAAGTGTCGGCCTTTTAAAAGATAAATTAGTGTTAGCTTTACCAAATTCTGGCACGACCTCAGCATTACTGAACAATAATCAATTTGAACTCGAATATACGAATAGCGCATTAAAAAATCTGACCGGAGACAGTTTACGTAGTACATTAAGTGAAGCAACGATCCCTTTTTGGATCAAATCACTAGTGTTTTTGATCTCCATCTATCCTAGCTTTTTAAATTTGATCATCACTCTACTTATGGCAAACTTTGCAGCGTATGTTTATGCAAGATTGCGTTTAGCTAAAGTAACCTTTCTTGATTGTCTAAAAACGATGATCTACGCGATTTCATTACCAACGGTTATCGCAACAGTACTAATGATCTTTTTACCGGCTTTTGATACAACAGCCTTTATTGCATTTGCCGGCATATTCATTTTTGCTCAAGCAGTCAAAGGTTGGCCAAAAATGCAATTACCAAAACAATAAAAAAATCGCTGGAAGAGAAGCTCTTCCAGCGATTTTTTTAGTACCCTTCATTCAAGTCGATTTCATTTACTTCCAACTCTTTGTTCTCAATATAAGATTGTAGGTTTTTCAGAAAAATATCCATGAACTTTGTTTGGAAATGCGGTGTCTGACCTGCAATGTGAGAGGTGATCAAGACATCTTCTCTTTCCCATAGTGGGCTGTCTTCAGCAAGTGGTTCTTCCTCAAATACATCTAAAGCTGCAAAAGCTAATTCTCCATGCTCTAACGCTGTGATCAAATCAGCCGTTTTTACAGAAGGACCACGACCTACATTGATGAACACCGCCTCTTCGTCAAACGCTTCAAATACTTTTGCATCAAATAAACCTTTTGTTTGATCTGTCAAAGGCAAAATATTCACCACGATCGTTGCTTTCGGCAAGATTTCTTTTAAGCGATCAAGTGGGTATGTCTCTTTGAAGCCCTCCACTGGGTGTCCAGAAGTATTGATTCCGATACATTCCAAACCAAAGACACTTGCATGTTGTGCTAATTTTTTCCCAATATGACCAGTGCCGATAATCAGTAGTTTCTGGTCTTCTAATGCTTGGTAATGGATCGCTGAACCTAGCCATTCTTTTTTGAGCTGCGCTCTTTGGGCCTGGAACAAACCACGAGAATAACCTAAAATAATGCCCATCACATGCTCACTGATCGATTCTACATGGATACCGCTAGCATTAGAAAGTAAGATCTCTTTATCCGCGAATTCATTCAACGGAAGATTATCTACCCCAGCAGAAATCGATTGGACCCATTTTAAGTGATCAGAAGCGAATACTTCTTCTTGGTACTCTCGATTCCAACCGATACTAACCTCTATCTCAGAAAGTTCGTCGGATGCTACTTCTGTTTGAAATGAATAGTCCGGTGCTATTTCTTTCATTTTTTCGATAAATTCTTCCCGAAACGGACGTACTGAATAAATAATTTTTTTTGTCATCACACCCCATCCTCTCTAGTTATCAGTCTAGCTTAAACCGACAAAAGAATGAAGCAGGATGCACTTCGTCGCTTGAACGACTTTTTCCTATAATCAAATTGGACGATACGGACTTGAGCCTATGTTGATTGCAAAAAAAGCCTAACTACTCCGAAAGCATTTGAAAAATGCCTTTTGATTAGTTAGACTTATCTTTTTTAAGACTGAACGTTTCTTCACACCTTAGATATCTGTTGTTTCTTGGAAATGATACGTTGGTTCATCTAATTGCGGATCATAATCAACAATCAGATCATATCCTTTGAAAAACCAATCATCGGCTTCATCAATAAAGAATAATAGACCATCGATCGTTTCTTTTTTGATTGGACGTTCCGGTGACTCAACAGACATACCGATTGAAAATCCCTCATGCACATCTGTTTTTCCGTATACTTTCCCAAAAAAACGGATGCCGTAATTTTCAGGTAGATCTACTTCACTTTGAAACCATTTTTTTGCTTTGTCCGTTACTGTTAATTGCATGTGATGATCCCCTTTTTATTGATTCATTTTATCATCGAGTATATCTACATCTTCTGTTTCTCCGATAACTAGTAAGTTGTCATTTTCTCGCACATATTCATCTGCGGCTGGTGAAACAACAACGGAACCGTCGAAGCGACGGATCGCAACTACAGTCAAATCAAAACGCTGTCTGAAATTTAATTCGGCTAACGTTTTGTTGAAAAACTTCGGATTTGATACGCGAATCTCCGCAAGAGAAAAGCGATCTGATAACTCTAGATAATCCAAGATATTTTTGGAAACGAGATTGTGGGCGATCCGTATTCCCATATCTCTTTCTGGATGAACGACTCGATCTGCCCCGATTTTTTCAAGCACTCGGGCATGGTACTCATTTTGTGCTTTGGCTAAGATATTCGGCACACCCATTTCTTTGACCATCAAAGTCACTAAAATACTTGCTTGGATATCTTCGCCAATTGCAATGATCACATGATCAAAATTTCTGATCCCTAAAGAACGTAAGGTCATTTCATCCTGTGCATTCGCAACAACTGCGTGTGTTGCGATATTCATATATTCATTCACTCGGTCTTCACTGCTGTCGATGGCTAATACTTCTTGACCAGCTTCGACAAGTGTACGACAGATACTGCCGCCAAAACGACCAAGCCCTACGATTGCAAAATTCTGTTTCACTTTTTCCCTCCTTTTTCCATTACGCTTCAAGTATAGCAAAGCCACTCTAAAAACAAAAGTACTCCAGCTTTGCCTCGATCAGAAAAGAATGATTTCAATTTATTCCTAGTTGAGAAGATGACTATTTATGAATCAAAGGGTCTAATTTCTTTATGCTCTAAAAAGTACGGACAATCACCAGTTGATTTTTTACAACAAGTATCCTAAGAATACATTGACTGAAACAAAATAAATGAACAATCCAGCAATGTCTTTGATCGATGTGATGATCGGTGCAGAACCAGCTGCTTGATCAATATTCAATTTCAGCAAAATGAATGGGATCAAGAAGCCAAGTGCAGCAGCTAAGGTCATTGCAAAGACCAGTGAGATGCCCACAGCTACACCTAATAATGGAATCCCTTGCCATACGGAAGCAACGATTCCAGAGACGATTCCTACGACGACCCCTAAACTTAAACCAATGCCTGTTTCTTTTAAAAAGTGCTTAACAAATGTATTGAGATCGATGTGACCTAAAGATAATCCACGAACAAAAACCGTTGAGGACTGAGTCCCAACATTTCCTCCCATATCCATGATCAAAGGAATAAAAATAGCAACAGCTGCAACTGACTCTAACGTTTGCTCAAACTCATCGATGACTAGACCTGCTAGCATCCCTGCAACCAATGTGATGGCTAAGAAAGGCAAACGAACTTTCCAGATTTGCCATAAGCTACCATTGATCAGCACGGTACTACGGTCGGCTTCTACAGAGGCGACATCTGCTAAACCCGCTGCATTGAAGATATCCTCCGTTGTTTCTTGTTCTAAGACATCGATGGCGTCATCTACTGTCACGATACCGACTAGCCGTTTCTCTTTATCGACGACCGGAATAGCAATCAGATCCAACTCTTGCAGTAAATGGGCAGTTTCTTCTTGGTCTGTATCTGTAGTTACATAAGCAACATGCTTGATCATGATTTCTTCAATAAGCTGATCCCCTTCTGCAATGACTAGATCTTTTAGTGAAAGAACACCTTCAATTTTTTTCGCCATATCTGTCACATACAAAATATAGATTGTTTCCATTTCTTTCGCTAATCTTCTGATTTTATGCAGTGCTTCTTCTACGGTCATTTCTTTTTTGATCGAGATGAACTCAGTCGTCATGATCCGTCCGGCTGTCTCCTGTTCATAGCCCATCAATAGATTCGTTGTTGTGCGCTCTTCCTCAGAAAGCTCTGCCAATAATTTTTTAGTTACACTTGCTGGTAATTCGTAAAACAATCTTACCCGATCATCCGGAGCCATCTCATTGACAAAATCGATGACGCCCTCATCTGTAAAAGAACGAAGTAAATGTTGTTGGACAGCTGGCTCAAATGTTTCGAAGATTTCGAGCGCTTTTTCTTTTGACAATAACCGAAAGACAATTACTTGTTTATTTGAAGGTAATGTCACAAATAATTGGATCAATTCTACTTTCTCGATCGTTGCTAAATACTCTTTCAACTCTTCCAGTTTTTTCTGCTCAAGATAATTAAGAATCGTCAATTGTGTTTCCTGGTTGGCTGTATCATTCAATGTTCTCATATCGCATTCTCCTTTGTTACATCGTTTTTTCGATATAAACTTGTTGGATAGATGGATTCGTCTGGGAAAACATAGAATACATAAAAAGACGGCCTCCAAAAGAAGCCGTCTCATAAGATCCCATCATTGTGGTTCTAGTGTTTACCTGAACGAACTTCTCGTCTGAGCTTTAGCACTAAAAGACGTAATTCTGGAATATCATCCAGATAGCTACGTTAAGCACGCCTTAAGCCGACGTTGCCTGTTATACCCTGTGGCGTCTCTCGACGTTTAAGGGCAGTAGCCTGTGTTCTTTTAGGAGCCTCACCTAACAAGTTTTTATAATTAAACCCTACAGGTAAAATTGGTTTTTGTCAATAAGAGGATTAGCATTTGATAAAATAATCTCAAATATAGCTAATCAATTTCCCAGAAAGTAAAGTTCCGCTGATTTCATCTATACTTTTACTTTACTAATCCGTGTTTGAACGCATAAATTGCCGCTTGCGTGCGATCTTCTACTTCTAACTTGGCCAAGATATTAGATACATGTGTCTTGACCGTTTTTAAAGTAATAAACAATTCATCGGCAATTTCCTGATTGCTTTTTCCTTCAGAGATCAACATAAGAATCTCATTTTCACGATTGGTTAAATCATCATGCAAGATCGGCTCATTGCGTCGACTCATTTTTTCCATCATTTTAGTAGTTACTTCAGGTTCAAGTACACGTTCCCCTCTTTGGGTCGCGCGAATCGCATCAGCGATCTCATGCGCTGTGGATGTTTTGAGTAAATAACCTGTGGCACCAGCTTCAATGGCTGGATATACTTTTTCATCATCGATAAAACTTGTAACGATGATGATTTTTGCTTCTGGCCAATCTTTTAAAATCGCTTTGGTCGATTCGATCCCATCCATTTCTTCCATCACTAAATCCATCAAGATCACATCTGGGCGAAGTGCCATCGCTTTTTCATAGCCTTGTCGTCCATCTTCAGCTTCCCCGATCACTTCGATATCTCCTTGGATCGACAAATAGGAAGAAACGCCTAAGCGTACCATCTCATGATCATCGACTAGCAATACCTTTATCATTTTTCCGCCTCCTTCATCAAAGGAACTTTGATTTCTACGCTTGTCCCTTGTCCTTTAAAACTAATGATTTTTACTGTTCCACCAATACCCGCTACACGTTCTCGAATATTATTTAGACCATAGCTACCGGTTTTTGTTTCATTCATGTTAAAGCCCGTACCGTCATCGATCACTCGCAATAAAAGATTGTTATCGATCTTATGCAGATAGACTTCTAGCTCATTTGCTTTCGCATGTCGTAATGTATTGGAAAGTAGTTCTTGCACGATCCGGAAAAGATGATCTTCGATGGAAACAGATAACGAAATATCTTCAACATCCCATTTCAATGCAATCTGGATCTTGTTTTGTAATTCTTTCAATAGTTGTTCGATTCCTTGCTTCAAACTCTTTTCTTCAAGATTGACTGGACGCAAGTGAAGAAGCAACGCACGCATCTCTGACTGTGAAGCATTGATGATATCCGCTACCATCCTTAATTGTTTACGAAACATTTCTGGCGTATCACTTTTTTCAGCCTGTTCTGTCAACGCAGACATCATCATCATGGCTGCAAATAATTGCTGGGAAACCGAATCATGTAATTCACGAGCTAAACGATGTCTTTCTAATTCTAAGATTTCTTCTTTCGTTTGTCCATCCACATACTGAGGACGACTCGTCAATATTTGGAGCTCACTTGAAACCTCGATCATTTTTTCTTTGATCTTAGTGATTTCTTTTTCAATTTCTTTGACATATATATCGTCCGATGCGCTCGGCAATGAATCGTTTAACACTTTTGCCTCATAATTACCAGAAGAGAGTGCTCGCAATTGTTCTTCGATTTTACCATACCGTGCTTTTTGTAAAATAGAAACGATCAAAAAAACAATCAAACCGACACCTGAAGAAATCGCTAATAAGTGAAATATCAATGGGACGTATAAAATTCTAGCACTTAACAAAGTACGCCAAAAATGAGTTTGATTGCTTGCATAAAAATAAGTAAAAAACGAAAATAAAATGACGATAAATGAGGCAATCGAAGCATAAATAGCTAACATCGGTCGAGAGAGTTTCTCTATCATGCTCGAATCACCTCAATATCCCCAAGTAGTGTGTTCGTAATGATCTTCAAACGACGTGGATTTTCATCGTAATCGTTGCTATAGATTTTGATCGACTCATTCTTCAATGAGAATTGTTCTTCTTCAAATTGGACGTTTCCTACTAACGTTGCGTGTTCTAAACTGATCGCAATCCCTAGAGGAACCAAAATACGCGTTCTGCCAATGCCTTTTCTAACAATAACGATGTTATCATCTTTAGGTAATAAGGTATTTCCTAAATCGATGATCGTATCACCTGAAATAAGAGAGATATTGATATCATCCCATTCATACACATCATTGCCGATCCGTTGGTTACCAAATAATTGTTGTTTTTTTCGTTCATTATTGTGAGATTTTAATTGCTCTGTTTGGACCATCACGATTTGCTTTTTTCGCCAAAAAGCATTTTTCGTTAGATCGATGCCTGAAATCTCCACACCTTTAAGACCAATGAACAAGACAGCAAAGACTGCCATTACCCATAGCGCTGGACTGTTGATCAAACTGAAGAAAATAACTAATCCACCTAGTACAAATTGAAAATTTTGAAAACCAGATCTCGGTGATTTTCGCAATGCAAGATAGATATTAAAAATACCAAATAAAACTAATAGTAATAACTCAACATTATTTACGATCTGCCAAACTGCAAAGATCAAAAGTAATGCTTCTACTACTATAAAAAAGCGCCAAGAGCTATTCATCGCTATTTTCCTTTCTATTTCATTCTCTTTTTTATCATACCTATTTTTGTTTCGATATGCTATAGGACTTTAGATGTAATATCCTTCTTATAACAAAAAAGGCCTGGGACTTTGAGTCATGATCCCAGACCTTTTTGTTTAGACAGACGCATGGATCTGTGCCTGAAAATTTACTTATGCTTGCGCGACCTTGACGATTTTTACTTGCATATCGCCACCAGGTGTTGAAATCGTTACTTCATCATTTTTATATTTACCGATCAAAGCTTGTGCAATTGGTGAGTCGTTTGAGATCTTTCCTGAGAATGGATCTGCTTCGGCACTTCCTACGATCGTGTATTCTTCTTCTTCGCCATCTGGCAATTCGATGAAGGTCACTGTTTTACCAATAGACACTTCGTCTGAATCGACGCCATCGTTATCAATGATCTGTGCAAAACGGATCATATTCTCGATTGTTGTGATGCGTCCTTCTACAAAGGCTTGCTCATCTTTTGCTGCCTCATATTCTGAGTTCTCAGATAAATCACCAAAGCCACGGGCGATTTTGATTCGTTCAATGATCTCTCCCCGTTTAACTGTTTTTAATTCTTCTAATTCTTGTTCTAATTTCGCTTTTCCTTCAAGCGTCATAGGATATACTTTTTCTGCCATGTATAACTCTTCTCCTTTATTCTATGGAATACCGCAAAAGGTAATCTTTTACGGACTACAGTCCAAAAAAGATTACCATGCTTTTTCTAAAATGTAAATGTTTTTCTAAAAAATAAATAAAGATCTATTTAGCGTTCTTTTTTAGCTATTTACGTATTTGTGTACTAACTCCATATGCTCTTCATAGGTCTTTGCAAAATAAACCTCACCTGTAGTGATATCTGCAACAAAATAATAATAGTCGTTTTCTGCTGGTTCGATCACTGCTTGGATAGCTGCTTCACTCGGACTGTTGAATGGCCCTGGTCCATAGCCCGTATTCGTATAAAGATTATAAGGCGAATCAACAGCTGTATCTTCATACGTCACAAATTCTTTGTGTTCGCCCAACGCATATAGAATAGAAATATCTGATTGTAATGGCATCCCGATATCGATCCGGTTATAGAATACTCTTGCGATATTTTTACGATCTGATTCAGATACCCCTTCTTTTTCGACCAATGAAGCAAGTGTCAACACTTCTTGAACAGTATGGTTTTGCTGTTTGATGGTTGAGAAATAAGGCTGCAACACTGTATTTGTTTTATTGACCATTTGGATGATCAAGTCTTTGAGTGACATATCTTTATAGTAATCATAGGTCGCAGGGAATAAATATCCTTCTAAGCGATATTTAGCATTTTCTGCTTTCGCTGCACTTTCTAATAGTTCTGGGAATTTTTGAGTCAACTCATTGAAAAATGATTCGTTTTTTAACAGATCCAAAAACTCTTGTTTATCTTTACCAGTGACCTTAGCAACACGTTCTGCAATCTGTTCTGCATCGATCCCTTCAGGTATCGTGATCTTCCCATCTGCTACTTCCGTTGGTTCGGATGTGCCACCTTCTTGGAGCTGTTTCCCTATTTCATCTAATGTCATGTTCGGCGCCAGTTGATAAAAGCCAGCCTGGAAGCCAGTCATATTCTTAAATTTTGTATAATAATTAAATACGATACCGCTTTTGATGATCTGGTCTTGTTCTAAAATCTCTCCAATTTGCTTATTTGAAGAGCCGCTAGGTATTTCGATCGAAACCAATTGATCATTGTTTGAATCTAAAGGTTTTAATCCACTATCGATATAGCGATATACCGTAAAACCAAATACACATCCAATAATTAGCAACGTAAGCGCAATCACTAAAATTATCTTTCCTACGATTTTATCTTCTTTTTTACGCAGGTCTTTTCGTTTACTGACTACATCTGTCGAATCAGTTGCATCCTTTTGTCTTCGTTTCTTCTCATCTGGATGTTGTTTGTTTTCTGACAAAACAACTCCTCCTTACTATCAACTTCATAACTTTATTCATTATACATGAAATTTAGGCAGAGGTGAATTATTTTTAACAATTCTTATGTCAAAATTGTAAGTAGTAAATCAACTCGATTCGACTTAAAATAAAAAAATAAAACGATTTTTATTCACAAAATAACAGTAATCTGCTTATTTTCATCAATAAGCTCTTACAAAAGAGAGGATTGATACATTTGAAAAAAAGAAAACACGTGGAAAGAAAAAGAACTACTTTATTTTCCTTTCCCCAAAAAATATGCCTATTTGTTTTAGTCATCACTATTGGAATCATTTCGTGGACTGTCTATGAAAAAATCCAAGCGAAAGTATCAGCTACGATTCAAGTGACGAATGATTCACTTGATTTGACTGATAACGAACAAGCGCTTGCTGATCAGATCGATCAATTATTACAAAAAAATAAATACGTTGGATCTGTCTACATTCGTAAAAACGATCGAGTGATTCTGGAAAAGGGCTATGGATACGCTAACGAAGAAGCACAGCAACCTAATACTCCCTCTTTGTACTATCAAATCGGTTCGATCCAAAAAGCGATGACTGCTCTGCTGATTTTAAAACAAGTGAATAGTGGAAAGCTTTCTTTAGATACGAAGTTAGCTGAATTTTATCCTCAAATCAATGGTAGTAAAAAAATCACGATCAAAGATTTACTATACATGCGGTCAGGATTAAAAAGAACCGCTTCGCCGACCGTACCGATGAATGACCAAGAGGTGATTCAATTCGCTTTGAATCATCTCGAATATACCAATGACCAAACGTATAAATATGAACCTTTGAATTTCACTTTATTAACAGGTATTTTGATAAAACTGACTCATCAACCATATGAAAAGCTGATCTATGATGAACTGATTACTCCTTTACAGCTAAAACAAACCTCTTTTTATGATCAAGTCAAAAACACTTCAGAACATGCGGTCTCTTATCAAATGAGTCCAGACGATGATTATCATCAAGCTTTGACTGAATCAGAGACAGATATTCGCAATGAATTAGGCACTGGGAATATCAGTATGTCTGTCTATGATTTAAATGAATTTTTTACAAAAGTATTAAAAGGGAAATTGATCCCGAAAGACTTGCTCTTTTCTCTTTGGGGAGAGAACTCGAGTGGGCGTCCCTATAATGGCGGAGTCTATAGTGCAAAGGATACGATATTTGCGCAAGGAAACATCAATCGTTTCCATGCTGTATTAGCAATGAAAAAAGATACGTCTGACGCGGTCGTGATGGAAAGTAATATCCAAGCAGATAAAAAATATAAAACAACCGCCACCGATCTAAGAGATCAAATTTGTAAATTGATGGGAAATAATGAATAGCCTATTTAAGTATCATCAATCATAGTGAAATAAGAACGAATAGAACCTTATATCAATCAGCGTTTCTTGATACAAGGTTCTATTCATTTCATTCGTTAAACTGTTACGTTTTATGCTTCAATTGAGTTGATCTCTGTAGCTAAATATTTTCTCATGCCATCCAGTATACCGTGTTCAGGATGATAACCCAGTCCTGATAATTTCGTGATATCGGCTAAAGAATCGTGGATATCTCCTGCTCGTTCCTCTTGATAGTCTAACAATAATTCTACTTCAAGAATTTGATCGATCGTCTGGATCAATTCTAGTAGCGTTGTACTCTTCCCAGTTCCAACATTGAATTGTTGTCCTAATGCTTTTTCTTCTTTTGAAACAAGTAACAAAGCTTGCACGACATCTTCTACGTAGACAAAATCTCTTGATTGACTGCCATCTCCGAATAAAGTAAATGACGCTTTTTCACCAGCCAGTTGCTTTTTGTAGCGGTCAACTAAAATCGAGATCACACCACTATATGGTGAATTTGGATTTTGATTTGGTCCATATACATTGAAGAAACGTACCGCAGTTCCTGGCACATTATACAGATGACAATAATCTAATACATATTGTTCTGCAGCAAACTTATCGATGGCATAAGGTGTCAACGGACGAATGACTGATTCTTCTTTTTTCGGTAGTGTTGGCTCATCTCCATAGACAGCTGCGGAGGAACTAAAGACGATCCGTTTTAAATTTGGTTGATATTTACGGATCAATTCCAACAACATCAAGACGCTATCAAAATTCACTCGATGCGTTTCCAATGGACGTTCAACAGAATCCGCGACACTGGCTACAGCTGCTAAATGGAAGATATAATCAAATTGTTGCGTGCTTAATAGTTCTTCCATTGTTTTTTCATCAGCTACGTCGCCTTCAACAAAGGCAATGTTTTTAGTGAAATCAAGATTTTCTTTATTTCCCATAGATAGATCGTCAATGACAACCACTTTATTATTTTCACTCAAATGATTGGCTAGTGTAGAACCGATGAAGCCGGCTCCTCCTGTTACTAAAATAGAATTCACTTGAACTCACTCCTCTATTTCTGATAGTTTATTTTCTTGAATGCACAATGCGTTTAGCCGTCTTTAAAAGACCTTTTACGATGTCCATATTAACAAATAATAAAGCAATTAAGCAAATCAATTCTAATCCAATCAACAACAAACCATCAAATAAAAAGATCAATGCCACTTGAGCAGCTAAAACTACATGATTGACCACGATATTCCATACATTTATTTTTACAGTGATGAATTTGCTTGTATCATAAATTCGAATCATCCAACCAACAAATAAGCTGATCATTGAAGCAAATCCGACACCTATCAAGCCAAAAGATGAAATAAATAGGAAATTAAGAATGACACTCAGTAACCCGGAGATCAACGAAGTATTCATTAATCCCTTTGTTTTCTTTTCTGCAATATAAAACTGTCCGTAAAAACCAATAAACCCAGAGTAAATAGCAGAAATCAATAGGAATGGCGTAACTTGCCAACTGATGAAAAATGAACTTTGGACTAAATTACCTAAAATCCACTTTAAAATCACCATGATTGATGAAGCGGTGAAAAACAGTAAAAATGAGTAATACTTAAATATGTTTGCATGAAATTCTCCACGAGACTCTGAGTCTCGTTCATCCACAAGGGAAATTTGCCATGCTTGTGAAAAGACAGATTGCATCATAGAGATAACTGAAGGTATTTTATTAGCGACAGCATAGATACCATTCGCACTGACTCCTAGAAAATACAAAATAAAGTATCGACTCGCACTATTTACAAACCACCATAACACGTCGTTAGGAATAGTCGGAATCGAGAAAATCAGCATTTCTTTCATAAATGATTTATTAATAAGCTTAACGGAAAAATCTTTGAAATATGGAGTAGTCACTGCTAAATAGATGAATGAGATTATTTCTGCAAGTATCAATGATATCAAATACCCATTCAATCCCATTTTTAGCACTACAAGGAAGTAGATGTTCAATAATCCGATTGCTAATGTCTTGATCATCCCATTAAAAGCGAAAATACGTACTTGGCCATTTCCTCTGGCAAACTGTGCAATGATTTGTGTAAATACTTGAAACGCTAGCAAAAACATAAAAGCTAGAAGTATCTGATCAAAAGCACCAGTCATTGCCATTAATGGATAACATAAAGCTGTAATAATGATACCGATTATCGCAATGATCGTCGCATTCGTTACGACTGATTTTTTATCTACATCTTTATCCAATGCAAATCTTAAAACTGCGACAGAAATTCCTCCTGATACAATTGGGATCATCAAGCTGACTGTCGTTGTTACTAAGTCAACTTTCCCGTATTCTTGTGTAGTTAGATAATATGTATAAAGCGGGACCAATACGAATGATATCAGTTTACTTCCTAAATTACCTACTGCAAATATAAAAGAATTTCCGACTAATTTTTTGTATTTACTCATACTTCTTATACGACCTTTCAGAATAAATTTGAGTTTGAGTTTATGCTATGACTGTTCAGTATATTTCCGAAGAAATCATTTTGACACACCCGTGGATCAAGTTTAAAAAAGCCCCTTTGAACCTCTTTTTATTTCGTTTTTAGAGGTCCATAGGTGACTTAGGTGACGGTTGTAACAATCTCAAACTCTATCTTATCTATAACTATTTAGACATCTCAAGCAACAAACGATCTCCTAGTGTTTTACTTGCATGACCTGATTCGGAAATATTTAAGTCCTTTTTAAATTCTTGCATTTTAGATAGGTACTCTTCCAAATCAAAATCCTCAATACTTCTAATGAATGTTTCTTGACTTCTGATCAACGGAAATGGCAAGTCTGCTAAGTCCATCACCAGACCTCTATTTTCTAAATATTGGTCATAGTCATAGGCATAGATAAAACACTTTTTATCCGATACTAAAGCTTCACCGATAGTGGAAGAATAATCCGTGATCAATATATCTGTGGCACACAATAATTCTTGCATATCATTATAATCTGAAGCATCAATCAAATTGGAGTTGTCTAATTCTCCTAAAATTTGCTTTTTATTCTCCGTATCATTGGGATGAAGACGGATAAGCATCATATATTCGACACCAAATTTATCTGTGAAAGCTTTTCTTACCTGCTCTAAAAAATCTGGACTGACTTTTATCAGTTCCCCTGCTCTAAATGTCGGTGCATATAAAACAATTTTTTTATCTGCTGGAATCTGGTAATAATCATAGACTTTACGGATGATCGTTGGGTCGTTATTGACGATCACATCATTTCTAGGTACGCCCTCTCTAAAGATCTCTCCATCATACCAGAACATTTTGCCGATATCTTTAAATAGATCAGAGCTTTCAAAAACCAATAGATCGCACATTTGAGAATCTTTTTTTGCCAATTTCACGTATCTAGGTTTTAATTTGTCGGCCGCATTATTCTCGATTCGTTTTAATCCAAACCCTGCATGCCAAGTCTGAAGATAGAATTGTCCTTTTCTTTTAGGTGGATAAAAGCTTTTACGGCAATTATCGATCCAGATCTTAGCAGTAAACATTTCAATCAATGCTCGAACCGATTTGTTTTTCACTAACCTTATCGTATCTGGAAAGAGTTCCGCCTGCTGTTGAAGAACTTCTGGCTTACATAACCAAACAATATCTAAATCATCTTTCTGAGATAATAAATATTCACAAATATACTTAGGATTATCTCCATAACCTTTTCCAAAATAACTAGAAACAACAATTTTATTTCTATTTAAAGGTCGCATGACTAAAAACGGATAACAACAATAAAAAATAGCATATCTTCCTACTCGTAAGAAGAGACTTTTAACTACAAAAATCATTCGAGTGATTTTATTTTTTAGCGACGCTATCATATAACTTTTCCTCACATTCTTATTGATTCATTCCATCGCTTTCTTTTAGCTTGCCGATAACTTCACCAAGTAAAAACCAGAATAAGAACGCGCCAGAAATATTAACAAGAATCATTTCATTATGGAAGAATCCAGAAAATGCTAATGCGAATACACCACAAATACAATAAATCATTCGTGTATTCAACAAATTAGTGATTGGCTTGAATAAGAAGCCGATCACACGAACTGCTTTACTCACAATAAAAGCGACGAATGTTAGACCGCCTAGTATCCCAGTTGATGCTAACGTGTTCAAATATGCATTGTGTACAGAAAAATTACGTTGCGCAATATACGTATTTGGCAAAACATCTTGTGCGTAAGCAATCATATTTTTAGGAGAAGTACCAAATAACCAACTTGATTGGAAAATCTCTACCGCACTTTTCCAAATGGTGAAACGTAAATTAGATACATCTGTGCTTTCGGCCACGTCTGGTCTCGTCAAGTTGACTCTACCTGGTGCAGTTCCAGTTTGTTTTTTCTCAAAAAATTGCGGGAAATATGACCAACCGATTTTGATCAACTGAGCTGCGCCAAAAACAAGAGCCATAACAGCTACACCACTTAAAATCGAAAGAAAAATATTTAAAAGAAGATTCATTTTTTTATTTAATTGATATTGATACATCGAAAAGAAAACAAAAACAAAGGTCGTCGCTAATAGCGTGATCAAACCATTTCTAGAGCCTGATAAAATGATATAACTGATATTTAAGAAGATTGAAAAATAGATACCAGTCAGTAACCATTTGTTTGAATATTTCTTACTAAAGATATAATACAAGCTAAGAAAAATCGTTACGACACACATAACTGAACCATAGTTTGGATCAGAGAATACACCAAACAATCTGCCTTCCAACATACCTATTCTCAGTGGATTGACTCTGGTTAATTGAACTGAATAGTTATACTGAGTCAAGAACATCCCTAATGAAACGATCACTAAGCTTGTCCAAATCACGATCAAAGTCCCACTGACGATCGATAATAATTGATCGGTCTTATTTCTATCACGACTGATGCCATTATCATATACAACAAAGAAATACAACGCTTGCCATACAATAAACTTGATATTACCAAATAAACCATACTTCATATTTATCAAACTCGAAATACACATGATCACGATAAATAAAAGTAGTAATATATCATACGTCCAACGATTTTTTTTCAATACTCTCGTAATAAAATCCGCTAGTAATACAATTGAACCAAATATCGCTAATATAGAAAACAATACACTATCAATTGTAGAAGGGAGTAAACTGTACGCACCTACTGCTCTACTGATGAGCATGACCAATAATCCTACTATAAAAATATTTTTACCTTTTTGAAGATAATCATCTCTTTTTGTTTCCATAAAACTCATTCTTCTCCTGTCACATTCATTTTTCAGCCATCAACCATTTTTCTTTGTTACATAATTATACTTTATCTTAGCTAATGTATCATAACATAAATTACTTATCATTAATGCAAGCATCGATAGTTTTCGACTTTTTGTGAATATTGGATTTTTCATTACAAAGGTGAAATTTGACTTTAGAAACTTCACTATAGGTTTTCTGACTTCTTTCGATTCACTCTTCTCACTGATTGCTATCTTATCTAAAACATCAAAATACGCCCAACAAATCCTGCGATGGATGGAATCTGATAGTTCTGGATAAGCTTTCTTCACTAACTCACCATTTTTTTCCCATGCTTCAATGACGTCAAAATTTTTAGTTGAAAAAGATAATCCAGTAATACTATCATTTCTTCGATAATAATAATATTTTTGCTCAGTATTCGTGACTACCTTATTACATTGAAGTAATAGATCAATGATAATGAAGGCATCTTCTACGATTTTGCCAACAGGATAACGAACGGTATCAAAAAGTTCTTTTTTATAAAGTTTATTGACCGCATATGCATACACATCGGTACTGTCTAGAACAGCTTGTATCGCATCTTTTTGATCTAGAACTTCAACTAATTTTAAATGATTGACCTTTGTTTCTTTGTTCTCATACACATCGATCATACCTATGGTAGCTATATCAGCATCATAATCTAATAACTGATTATATAATATTTCAAACATATCTTCAGCAATATAATCATCACTATCAATAAAGCCTAAATATTTCCCTTTGGCAATCTCAATACCTGCATTACGTGCGCTGCTTAACCCGCCATTTTTTTTATGGATGACCTTTATTCGTTTATCTTGAGCTGCATATTCATCACATATTTTCCCACTATCATCTGGAGAACCATCATCGACTAAAATGATTTCAATATCAGTAAATGTTTGAGCAATAATAGAATCGACACATTTTTTCAGATATTTCTCTACTTTATATACAGGAACGATTATACTGATTTCACACATCAAACTTCATCCTTAACTAACTGTACTGTGTGCGCTAGCGATTCTTCAAGTGTAAATACTGAATCCCAACCATTTGCTTTTAATTTTTGATTGTCTAATATTGCTGTACTTGCTTTTGAGAAACCTTTGCTTTCAGTTTCATCAGGTAGTTCAAAGATAACTTTTTTATTGTTTATTTCTGCCAGTTTTCCAGCAAGATCTCTTAATTGTAGGTCAAAAGCCTCTTCTGACACATTATACGCTTCTCCGCTTTTCCCGTGGATCATCAAATGAAGAATAGCAGATACTGCATCCCCTACATAAATGTAAGAAAAATACTGTTTGCCTTCGCTTTTTAAAACAATATCTTCTTCTCGAGCTGCATTCAAAATAAATTGTGAAGAAGCTTTAGAATCAGATAACAGCATCGTAGGTCCAAATGTACGACATAGTCTTGGGATGACAATATCTAAGTCATGTTTTGCGATATACGCTTGGCATAATGATTCACTGACTCTCTTACCTTCAGGATAACCAGCTCTTAGCGTATTACAATCGATATAACCACAGTAGTCTTCCTTAAATTTATCTACATCGCCTCTATTTTCACCATATATTTCTACGGTCGATAAAAATAGCGTTCTTGTAGCATTCGTAGCTACTGCATGTTTTAAGACTTGTTCCGTACCAGCCAAATTCGTCATGATCGTTCCGATTGGATCGGTTGCATAAGCCCTTGGATGTGTGTTACTAGCTCCATGGATGATATAGTCGGCTTTGATAGAAGGATCTAAAGGCTCAGTAACATCTCCTTCTACGATCTCAAAGTTATCACTTGATTGGTACTTTTCAAATCGTTCTTCTAGTTTTTTGCGATTTCGTCCCATCGCATATACTTTGATCTCAATGCCTAACCGTTCATTTGCTAACATGATCGTATCGACTAGAAACGATCCTACCATTCCAGAGGCGCCAATCATCAAAAGTGATTTCCCATTTAAGTCTTTGATCGCCTCGACGTGGTCGATCACTTTTTGCAAATCTTTTATATATAGCGGATTTGTATTTAAAGCCATCTATCACACCACCTAGTCTTTCATCTTTAAATATGCTTTGAACAAATCTAAATCTTCTCTGGTTGTCAACTTGATGTTTTTATCTGAACCAGCAGCAAAATAAAGTGTTTCTCCTAGATCTACCATCATGGTATTTGTATAAGAAGAATCAGTCATACCAATATCTTCTTTTACTGCTCGATCGTATGCAGCTAGCAATTTACCGTACTGGTAGGCTTGCGGTGTTGACACACGTCGTAACGTATTGCGGTCCACATATTGTTCTGTTGTTTCTTCTGTTTTTTTGATAAAAATTTGTTCGTTATATGGAAGTGAAGTTACACCATTTCCAAACTCTTTACATTTTACGATGACATCAGATAAAACAAGTTCATCTACTAATGGGCGGATACCGTCATGAATGATGATCGTATCGTCATCTTCAGAATAATCTTTCAAGAATTGTACGCCATTATTGATCGATTCTTGCCCTTTAGAACCACCAGTGATCACCCACTGAACTTTGCTGATATTGAATTCTTTGATGTACGCCCACATTGTTTCTTCCCAACCTGATTTACAAACCACTAATATTCGATCAATTTGTGGATGGTGTTGGAATGATTCCAAGGTATAGATAATAATCGGTTTTCCTTCAATATTGATAAATTGTTTTGGGATATCTTGTCCCATTCTTTTGCCCACTCCACCGGCGATAATAACAGCTGTAATCATTCGATTTAAATTCCTTCCTTTTACAAGTACATGAAGTATTTGTCATATTTAATATTCTAATAATAATCCAGTGTTAAACTGCATTCAACCTTTTACATTTTCTCACAACTACCAACAAGTTTCAATGTTTTCTATAGTACGCCAGACAAAATGTCCGATCAACTCAAATTTTTTTCAATCGATTTTTACCCATAATAAAGAACCAGGAACATAAAATAGATGATCTTTTTCATATTCCTGGTCTTATCCTATTAGTTTACTTTTTTTACATATGCTTGATTTGCTGTCACGTACCCATTAGCTGTTTTCAACCTTGGCATACCTGACGCAGTATATTCGATGCCTTGGATCGTTAAAATCGTCCCTTTTTTTATGGCGCTTCCTTTTTGAGTGAAGTTCAGATCTTTATAGTAACAATCATCTGTCAAAAGTTGTACGCGACCAGGGTTCGTTACAAAGTAATTATTGTTACTGTTTGCAGCAGCTGTCACATACGTTTTATTTGCTGTGATATAGCCGTTTGCTGTTCTTAATCGAGGAACACCATTCGCTGTAAATTCGATGCCTGATACATCGATGATTCTGCCTTTTGGAATAGTCGCCCCAGGATTGTTAAAAGCAAGATCAGAATAATAGCGATCTTCTCTTAACATGATGATTTTTCTTGGATTTTCCAAGAAATAATTATCGCTATTAGAAACTAAGGTAGTGACGTAAGATTTATTTGCTGTCACATAACCTTTCGCTGTTTTTAAACGTGGAATGCCACTGCTAGTAAAGACGACATCTTGTACTTGGATGACTTCATCTTTTAAGACAGGGTCGCCTTTTTGGCTAAATGCAACATCTTTATAGTAGCTATCGTTCTTCTTCATAACTACTTGATTGATATTACTGTAGTAATAATTATTGATGTTACTTGGTACTTCTTGGACATAATTTTTATTTGCCGTTAGATAGCCTTTTGATGTGATCAAGCGTGGAACAGCATTTTCACGATATTCGACACCAGTTACATTGACTAATGTTCCTTTATTGACTGAAGCCCCTTTATGCAAGAACTCAGGATCACGATAATAAGCGTCATTCGCTTTTAAAACAACCTGTGTAGGTCGTTTCGTGTAGTAATTATTGATGTTTGATACTGCAGCGATCACGTAGTCTTTATTCGCAGTAAAATAGCCTTTATTAGTTTTAAGTCGCGGGATACCACTCTTCGTTTTTTCGATACCTGTAACTTTTATAACTGTGCCGGCTGGAACAGATTCACCTGCTGAAGTAAATGCAACATCTTTATAATATTGATCATTTTTTAAAGTGATGATTTGTCCAGGATTCGTTGTATAATACAAATCAGACACTTCTAAGAATTGCTCAACTATACTTTTATTAGCTGTTAAATAGCCGTTCTTGGTTTTAAGACGGAAAATGCCACTTTGCGTATACGCTAAGTCTTCTACTTGTACGACCGTCCCTTTTGCCACTTTATTCAAGCGTTGTTTGAACTCTGTATCTGCATAATAGTAATCATCCGCTTTTAAACGAACTTTTTTAGGATTCGTTGTAAAATAAGAATCAATATTGCTTTGAGCCGCAACAACATATGATTTATTCGCCGTCAAATACCCTTTATCTGTATATAAGCGAGGAATACCACTAGCAGTTGTCTGAATACTCTTAACAGTCACTAGCGTATTTTTTTTGACTCTAAGGCCTGGATCAGTAAAATTCACATCATTGTAAAAGTTATCATCTTGTTTGACAATGACTCTACCAGGATTAGTCGTGTAGTATTTGCTCAAATCAGGACCAGGATTTGGCGCACTGAAAAACGTACTGTAACTCATGGAGATATCAAATGGTCTGTTTTCATAATTAGCAAGTCCTGGGAAATGCATATTAGAGGACCATTGCCATGCCCCATGGTCATTGTTCCATTGCATCGATTTATCTGGAGAATAAGGATATTGCGCGACCCATACACGATCTTTCCCAAACGCCGAAGTGTTGATATAGCCGTTAGTGATCCAGTATTTTCCTACATATAAAGCTGCATTTGAAAAACCTTTTGCCTGTAGTTGTCTGTTAAATGCTAACGAATTGTTATGGGCATCTCTCCCATTGTTGATCAATGTAGGATCTTCTGCATCGTTGAACATGATCGTATTTTTATTAAGTCCCAGCCGAGTGGCAGCGTCAGCAAAATAATTTGCTTCGGCTTGTGCAGTTTGAGTTGATGTATACAAGCTGTAATGGTAAGCAGAGACTGTTAATCCAGCAGCTTTTGCGTTGTTGATTTGACTAGCAGCGTAAGGATTCGTATAAGAGGTCCCTTCCGTTAATTTCACCGATACTGAAGTCACACCATAACTTTTTATTTTTTGGTATTCCGCTACGGAGATATTCCCATTCCAACTAGCCACATCAATAAAATGTTTGCCTGGAAGATTAGGATTGTTCGCATAGACTTTATCGATCACTGATGCGGCACGCAGAGAGATTCCACCAGATTGCATGGCATACGTGCCTTTTTTATGGTTTGTTCCTTGTTTCCCCACTTCGACATCTTCAGTGGATTGTTGCTCTGTACTATCATCAGTTGATTCTGTCGTCGGTTGATCTGTCGAGCTGCTCTCAGTTGTTGAAGAACTGGTTTCACTGTCGGCAGTAGTAGAACTAGCCTCTACAGAATCACTTGTTTCATCTGTCGTTGCCGAACTTTCTGATACTGTCTCTGAAGTGGTTGTACTTTCCTCTAAATCCTCAATTGAACTACTCGAAGTACTACCTGTTGTCTCTTCCGTAGTAGTATCACTTTGTTGTACAGCTGATATATCTTTACCCGTTTTAGCCTTTGAAAACTGAATTTCATTCGCAGACATACCGGGAGCAAAACCATTCAATAGCATCGTGCACAAAAGTGTTCCGGATAAGATTTTTTTAATGCTGATTCTTCTGGGCAACATTCTTGTATTTTTCTTTACCATTTATTTCTCCTCGTTTTTATTATGTCTTTTTTTGTATGATGTTTTTGTGTCAAGAACAACCGCCTCATGATGCGGTTGTTGATCTTCTTTTGGAGGTAGCTCCATATACTCGCCAAAGACTTGTTTTAAGTAGCGATCATAGCCGACTGGAATTGGCATCTCGGTATCTTCAAAAGGAACAAAAATGGCAGATTTAAAATCAGCTAATTCATAGATATTCCCCATATATTTGGGTCCTACACACAACTCGGTCACATATTGAGTTGAGCCAAATGGATATTTACTCATTTGTTTCTCAGCAAAGCGCCAAATCTTGTACCGCGCTTTTTTGGAGCTAAAGATATTTAGAAGGACTCTACTTCCAGTAGCTAAAAGTCCGCCGTGTTTTTCTGGTACTACTTGCGAGCAAAATAAAGCATAGATCAATGCCCATATTTTTTGGATTTTTCGTTTATACCCACTTTCTGGAGCGCCATCTAATGGAAATATATCGATGGGGATACCATGTGGGATATCCAGATCTTCTTGATACGTTTTTACAAATGTTGTTTCTATATCACGAATAGTCATAAATGAATTATGATCATTGTATTCTAAAGTAGCAAACAACAATGGATAACGATCCTTATTTGCATATTTCTCCCATAGGATCTTCAATTTCTCATAGTCTTGCCTCGGCATGAAAAAATCTAAATCGTCGTCCCAAGGTATGAATCCTTGATGACGAATCGAACCAATACATCCACCGCCACAAAAATAACATACAAGACCATGCTCATTACAAAATTCAACAAAATATTTTGATATTTCAAGTACGACTTTTTGCACATTTTTTAGTTCTACATCATTACTATACATTATTACAGCCTCATCTATTTTTAATTTCTTATATATTTTCGCATAAGCTCGTGTTTTTTACAAGTTGTCAATTAGTTAAACAACATTACGAAAAAGCACGCTCAAACGTTTGAGCGTGCTTTTTAATACGATCGTTTTAAGAAAGCCATCAATCCTGGCATTCTTTCCTCTACAAAACTACCTAAACGAACAGCGGATAAAAATATCGGCGCAGGTAAGTTGTACAGAAGTTTTGTGACTTTTTTGGCTGTAGAATCTGTCAGTGCGATATTTTTAGCTTCTACGATCACTGGATCTGCCAAAACCCTTTTGGCTTCACTAGTCTTTTCTTTAGAAGTTTGATCAGAATTTCCGTAAATGGAAAAAATCACTGAGGTAGTTCCTTTTAATAAAAGTGCAGCCATTCCGGGTTTGTTTATCGAATTTGTGACGGTGTTTGCTAACAGATAAAATTCTTTGAAGGTTTGGAATTTATTAGGGTAATACTTATTAGTAATGCCTTGCCCTCCAACAAACTCATAGGTATATGCAACGGTTGGATTCATGACCACATATTGACAATGTCGATAGTAGTCCAAATTAAAAATACGATCCTCACAGCTACGATAATTTTTAAATCGAATATTTTGTCCCATTACAATATCTCTGCGATAGCATTTGTTCCATACAACATACATGAGTTGCTGATTCATCAAATGATACATGTCTTTAATAAATGTTTCATGGTTTCGGTAAATGGCTTCGGATACTTGATTCACTTTTTCGGATACGACTTTTTCATTATCCATCGTTCGAAAAAGAAACGAGCTGACGATCAAATCTGCTTCTGGATGATCAGTCAGTAACTGATCGTAATTTTTTAAAATCGAGCGGCTCGGTTCATCATCTGCGTCAAATAATAAAATATACGTTCCTTTTGCTTGTTCGATTCCAATATTTCTCGCAATACCAGGGCCATTATTCTCCGTGGTGATCAACTGAAAGATCGGATTTTCTTCAGTCAATGTCAGAATCATTGTTTCAGTTTCATCGGTTGAGCCATCATTGACGATGATCACTTCGTAATCATCGTAGTCCAACGTTTGTAATGTTTCAATCGTTTTCTTTATCGTGGATTGCGCATTATAGACCGGCACAATAATGCTAAATTTTGGTTCTATCATTTTATGTGCCTCCCACTTCACTGATAAATTCGTTCTTTTGGAAAATCGATTTCCGCTAATGAGTTAGCATTTTCATCTTCTTCTAATCCTTGAGAAGACATTTTATCAAAAAGGATCTTGATCGTTTGCAATAGGATCTTTAAATCCATCATCAATGAATATTTTTTGATATATAACAAATCGAAACGCAATTTGCTATTGTAGTCGGAAACATATTTACCATACACTTGCGCATATCCGGTAATACCTGCTCGGACATTATGTCTCAAATAGTAATAAGGATTTTCTGCATTGAATTGATCCACGAAAAAAGGTCTTTCTGGACGTGGTCCCACGATAGACATATCCCCTTTTAAAACATTGAAAATCTGTGGCAATTCATCAAAACGCACAGCACGAATAAATTTACCTACAGGTGTCACCCGTGCGTCGTTGCTTTTAGCTAAGACAGGTCCAGATTTAGCTTCTGCTGTCGCTGCCATCGAGCGGAATTTGTAAATAGAAAATTCTTTTTGGTTCTTAGTGATACGGACTTGTTTATAGATCACTGGTCCTGGCGAAGTCACTTTGACTAGGACTGCTGTGAGCAACATAAATGGTGATGCAAGGATCAATAAAATAAGCGAAACGACGATGTCGAATAAGCGTTTGAATAATTCATATTCAGGTTGGATCCTAAATCCTGAAGCTTCAATGATGCTTTCATCTTCAAAGTTCATGATGTTCGGGTTGATCATCGTTAGATTCTCAAACGTCGTATTCAAGAATAGTTTCTTTTCTTTTTTTGTGATCAATTGATAAATCTTGATTTTTTCATTTTCTTCGATATGGGAAGATAGATACACGATATCGATCTCATCGATCATCTTTTTGATATTCTCATAATAATTATCGATGACCACAGCTTCGACTTTATGTTTGTTGTTCTTTTTAGATTGAAAGTTTTGGATCGCTGGAGCGACATCTTTTTCAAGGCCTACGATCACTACTTTTTTATCTCTACTTACTCGTAAATATAATTTGTAGATCAAAATGCGATACAGACTCAGTAATATCGTCCCTACTACAAAGGATAGCAAGATGACTGCCCGTGGAAAAGCAAACCAGCGACCAGCAAATGTCACGATCATTACACCGAATGATATCAATACTTGTCCGATCACGGTCACAAATATAATGTCACTGATCATTCGATTATAAAAGACATACGCCCCTAACAAAATATTCAACGCGATAAAAATAATGGAAATAAATATTGCAGAATGTTGAAAGGTCTCAAAATTCCGCATTGGGATTTCTCCTTGAAATTTCAATAAGAAACTTATATACACTGCTGCATTGTATACCAAGACATCCATCATGATAATAAATATCCGACGGGCAGCATTCCATTCTCCATTTTTATTCATGTATACACTCCTAACCACAAAATAATACCTCTATCATCTTACCATAGCCCTCTTTAAAAACATAGTGGATAACCAAATTGTAACCTAATTTCAAAGTAACTGATGGTAGATTCAGCAATATGTCCGAGCCAAAACTGCATCGATAAAAATATACCTTCAGCAAAGCTTGACACATGGTCAAGATTTGCTGAAGGTATAGGATACAAGCATCAATTTGGTCGTAATGAAAAATCGCCGATTCCTTGTTTTGTCAAATTATCATTATAGAAAGGATCGTGTGCGATATATTTTGGCCATTTATCTTGCATTTTTTTGATCTCACCAGCAAAGCGCTTTTGCTTTTCTGGTGTATCTTCATACCCGCGAGATTTCGACTCAAAGTGATATAGCTCGACTTGATGGGCGTATACATTATTTCGACCCAATTCATAGATTTTCAGACATAAGTCAACATCATTGAATGCTACTTGTAATGTTTCGTCAAAGCCATCTACTGCAAGGAAATCTTCTGCTTTCACCATCATACAAGCTGCTGTTACTGCTAAATAATCAACATCGATCACTAGGCGTCCAAAATAACCACAATGTGTGCGCTCGTAATTGTTCAGTGCATGTCCAGCAACTCCACCGATCCCAACTAATACGCCTGCATGTTGCGTCGTATCATCTGGGTAGTAAAGTTTTGCACCCACACAGCCGATTGAATCAAACTGAGCATAAGAAACCATCGTTGTCATCCAATTAGGTGCGATTACTTCCGTGTCATTGTTCAAGAATAAGTAATACTTTCCGCTGGCTTTTTCTGCAGCCAGATTATTGATACGAGAATAGTTGAATGGGATATCGATCAGTTCGACGATAAACCGTTCTTTTAACTGTTCCCTGTATGAGTCAAAAAGATTTTGCATATTAGGATCAGTACTACCATTATCCGCTACGATGATCTCGTAGTTTGGATAGGTCGTTTTTTCAATGATTGAATCAATACACATTTTCAAATCATCATACCCGTTTTTGGTTGGGATGATGACACTGACTAGATCCTCTTCTAAGACATCGTATGTGATCTCATAGAATCCTGAAATTCGCCCTGGACGCACTTGACCTTTGATATTTCTGCGAGCTAACGCATCTGTTAAAGCTTTCACGCCAGAATCATAGATATAGCTTTTCGCTTCACCACTACTTGCTGTTGATCCTGGAATCGTTCGCCAATGATAAAGTACACGATCGATATGATAAATATGATCTGCTGGGATCTTTTCTGTAAAACGAAGAACTAGGTCATAATCTTGAGACCCTTCATAGCCTTTACGGAAGCCTCCTAATTCTTTGACGATACTTAATCGATAAACACCTAAGTGAGAAATATAGTTATTTCCCATTAAGGTATTTGGTGACCAATCTGCCTTAAAGTGAGGATCAAAACGATTGCCATCGGCATCAATCTTATCTTCATCACTATAGATCAAATCAAGTTCTGGATGATCGTTCAACACATTGACTACTTCAAACAACGCATTTACAGGAAGTTCATCGTCATTATCAAGTAATGCCATGAATTCTCCTTCTGCGATCTCAAGTGCGGAGTTTGTTGCTAAACTGATATGTCCGTTTTCTTCACGAAAAACGACTTTGATCCGTGAGTCTTTTTGCTGATAACGTTCTAAGCACTTATGGATTTTAGGATCAGTTGAAGCATCATCACTGATACACAACTCCCAGTGATCATACGTTTGAGCAAGCACTGAATCGATACATTTTTCTAACCATTTGATTTCAACGTTATAAACCGGCATGACGACAGAAATCAATGGACGATACCCAAATGCCTGCGCTTTTGCCTTTTGCTCTTCTAAATCGATTTGTTCGTGCTTTGCAATCCATTGTGCGTAATCGATCGAACCTGGTTTCAATTCCATTTTTGCACGACGGATCGCTTTTTTAAACCCGTATGTCCGTGCATAATTCAACCCTTTTTTCAATAAACGTTTTTTCATCTCTAAACTTGATTCAATACCATCATCATAAGGATAGCGCCCATTCAACTTGACGGAGATCCCATTTTGATGATCTTTTGTTCGAAAATCTAAAATTGCTTTCCCCTTTAGCTTTCCAGATAATCGAAGGTTGAACCCGCTTTGAGTTTTCACATCTAGATTATAGAGATGATTGATGTCCAAACGCACGACTGGCGTATTTTCCGCTATGACGTCTTCCTTTTCGACTTGGATCGTCGGAATTTCTTTTGATACTTCATCGATTGCCCAACCAACGATCAATAAATCGCCAGTTGCCCGCTCCCGAGTGATCTTATCGATAAATACAGCAATTTCTTTTTTTTGCACTGGTTTAGTACTCCTTTACCTAATAAGTTATTTACATTTCAACTAGCCAAGACTGCCCATTTTCTGCAATCAATTCAATCAAAAATGATTTTTCTTGTTCACACGCTATCTGGATCTCAAAACCAGCTTTTGTGTGGGGAGGAAGGTTTTCGGCTTCATTTACTTCGATACGCTCGATTTGCTGAACCTCGAAGAATGGTGATTGATCGACAGACAGCTTATAAGATAAAGGTTTGCGTTCTGCATTTGAAATTCCCCATCCAATGATTTTGAGTAATTTTGTTTCTGGATCCCAACTTTTTTCGTCGATACAAAGAGAAAGGTCTTTCGCTTGGACTTTTTTCGCAGTTTCTTTTGGTTTCACCAAACGTCCTTTAGGCTTGATCGCCCAATTGTTAGCTTGCAATAACTCAGAATATCGTTCAGTCATGATCTGTAAGACATTCGTTAACTCTTTATTCTCCGCTTGTAAATGTTCATTTTCTTTTGTGAGTGCCTCGTTTTTCGCAGACAGTTCTTTTTGAACATCAGCCATTGGTTTGATCACAGTAAGTACTTCAGCCATCGTTTCTGGTAGCTCACCGATAAACCGATAGTGACAAGAGATTTTGATAGACTCTCCACTAATACCGGTCAATTCAAATTTGGGTACATCTGATCCGTCAAAGATATAGCAATCTGTGGTTGTTTTGATGATTGCATTCGATGCAATGAAGTCAAGCTTTTCTCCATCTATTTCAACACTGAATTCTAGGTAACTTGGTTGCTTTTCAAATTGAAAAACAAAACTTGTAGGCTCCTCTGTCAATGGAAAAGTCAATATTTGGTTTTCTCCCGTATGATTATTGAACGGGATCTGTAACGTTTCTTCTTGTGTATTCTTTTTGGTGATTTCCATCATTTTAACGTAATTTGAATTTTGTGGCATGTTGATCTTAGCTTCCACATTCGGTTGTTTTTTCAATGAAAAGAAATACTGATACACTTCGCCAAATGGGCGCATTTTGAAGTCATAACGAACTGCTTTTGGTAAGTCCGTATAGGCTGACTTCAATTCAGTATCTCCCACCGCTAGATACAAATAGTCTTCGATGTTGATATGCAAATCAGCTTTTTCAAATACTTTTTGAAAGCCTTCGTGGGTATAAAATGAATTATGTGTTTCATCAAGTAACCCAAACGAAGCCCATGGCAACTCATTATTAAAGAGATGGATCAATACAGAGTTATGCACGAGATTAGGAAACGTAATCAAAATCTCGCCATCTTCATTTAGAAATTCTCTGACCTTTTTCAAAGTTTTTAAAGGATCAACTAAATGTTCCAATACATCAGCAAATAAAATATAATCAAATGTTTGACCATCATAATATTTTGCCCATTCAAAACTTTCAATATCGCCATAAAAACCATCTTGGGCGATTTCATTCACATAATCAAATAGTTCTTTGTCTAATTCAACGATGCTTACTTCACAGTTTTTAGCACCAATCAAATGTTTCGTCATGCGGCCATTGCCTGGACCGAATTCCAAGACTTTGCTTCCCGGTTTGATTTGGCCGACAATCTTGCCTACGCTACTTTGTTCATCTAAGTCCATCTCGAAATCATACTTCATTGTTTTGATCTCCTTCTTTCCAATGGTGATCCAAGACCACGATTCCTTCACCAATATAAGAACCCGTCACAAATAAGTTCATATATTTGGTTTTATAAACTAAAGGAACGGTCGCATTTTCTTCAAAAACAGCCACATCGAAATAGTATTCGCCGGCAAGCAGCCCTAACTTATTGTATTTGAGATAAAAGACATTTTTCCCTTTTTCCCAAGGGATCGTGATATCGTCCAATAAAGTATTCAATCCACAGACATAGAAATTATCAACCGTTCGCAAGGCGATCCCTAGAACAGGTTTCTTGATCGTATCGTCTTTCACGTCATAAGTGACTTTGACATACAGATCTTCCCCTTGTTCTAACATATCGATTGGTTGCTTGTTTTTGTCTAATAACTCAGCACTTAATACATCCACGATATCTGGTGCAGCAAAACGCTCCACTTGATTTTTATTCCGATCAACGGTTTTGACTGATTTTTTCTTCAAGAAGTTTTCGTAATTGGTCGTCACGTCCATCGTATCGCCATATTCGACGACTTCTCCATTTTTTAACCAGTAAGAACGATCGCAGAAACGACGGATCGAGCTGATATCATGAGAAACAAATAAAATCGTTTTCCCAGAATTTTTGATTTCTGTAAATTTTTCCATACATTTCAATTGGAACTCCAAGTCTCCGACTGCAAGTGCCTCATCGACGATCAAAATATCTGGATTGACATTGATCGCAACCGCAAAAGCCAAACGGACGAACATCCCACTTGAGTAAGTTTTAACTGGCTGGTAGACATGATCCCCGATATCAGCGAACTCAATGATATCATCAACCATCGCATCGACTTCTTCACGAGAAAAGCCAAGGACCATCCCATTCAAATAAATATTTTCATATCCTGAATATTCGGGATTGAAGCCTGAACCTAATTCAAGTAAAGCAGAAATCTTCCCTTCAATCTCCATCGTGCCACTAGTTGGCGTCAGCACGCCTGTAATGATTTTGAGCATCGTGGACTTACCGGATCCATTTTCACCGACAAAACCGATCATTTCACCTTTTTTGATCTCTACATTAATATCTTTCAATGCGTAGAAAACATCATGGTATGATTTCTTGAACGGATTCAATGCTTCTCTAAAACGATCACTCGGTTTCGCATACATATTGTATGATTTAGTGATGTTGTTTAATTTAATTGCATATTCTGTCATAACTATACTCCTTACAGCACATCTGAAAAATGTGGTTTCAATCTACGGAACACTAATGAACCGATTACGAACATAATCAATGTCACTACCCAAAAATATAATGTATACGTGCCATGTTCCCAGAACCAAGCTTCACTTAGGAAAGATTCACGGTAACCTTGGACAATATAATACAATGGGTTCAACTTCAAGATTTTTATGATTGCTGGATTAAATTGACTAGTACTCCAAAGAATCGGTAATGTCCACATAATCAGCTGTAATAAAATCGTGATAAATTGCATGATATCAGGTAAAAACGGTTGGATAGATGCAGTCAACCACGTTAGACCGGTCAAAAAGGCCACCATACAAAATAGATAATAGATCAATTGGAAAGACATGACTGTTGGAAAAATACCATGCCCCATCGCTACGACTAATCCAATCAAGATAAAGAATAAATGTGTATACAAATTCGAAAGGATTTTAGTTGTTGGTAGAATACGGATATTGAATACTACCTTTTTTACTAAATACGTATATTCTCGGAAAACCAATGTCGTAGAGGTAAAAGCATCTGAGAAAAAGAACCATGGCACCATCCCAGTGATCAGATAAACGATGAACGGATACTTGCCATCTGTCATTGCCGCTCTTAACCCGAAACCAAAGACTAACCAATAAATAAGAACCGTAAAGACGGGATTGATGAACGCCCATAGAATTCCTAAAAATGAACCCGCATAACGTGATTTAAAATCGTTTAGCGAGAATTGAAGTAATAGCTTTCGATTTTGATAGATATCCTTCATAAATAAAAACAAATCTTTAAACATTTGTGTTCCTCCAAGCAGTTTCAGTTAATTACAGTCAACAGCCATTTTACCACATTTTAAGCCGAGGACTGCGATATTCGTCGTTTCTTAATTTTCTATTAAGCAAACTTTTTGTCAACGTTACTATTTTACAAAAGATGATACTTAATTGCAATGAAGCAAAAAACGTGGATCTGCCAAAAAAATGGCTGACCCACGTTTATTTTATTGATTGAATGAAACTTGATCTCTAGGTTGAATCCCTTCATCTCGTTCAAGTGTTTAGTGATAACGAGCAACTCTCGAGGTTGCAAACTGATTTTCATCGTGTATTTTTATTTGCTCTTCTTTAGGTTTGTCGTAACGATGACTTGCCATGGCTAACAATAGATAGCCGATAGGAACCCAAGGGAAAGAAGTCAATGTATCTTCCATGAACGACTGGATCATGATTGCCATGAAAGCCCATAAGAAAGTCAGTTGTCCATTTGACAAATTAGCCTTTAAGGTCAGTCTACCAATAAACACAAGTAACAAGATACCGGTAATCGCTATACCTATCAATCCGTATAAGTTCAGAATCGAGTTATAGCTGTTATGATTTCCTAGAACTTGTTCACCACGGTAAAAAAGAAAAGGTTTCATCCCAACCATCAATTGCTCGAACCTCTCAGAAATCGTTTGGTAGAATTTCAGCCAAATTTCTTCTCTTCCGGTGAAAAGATTGACATCTTCAGAAGTTGCTGCTAAATAGGAAATCGGTAGTGCTAAACTAAAAATGGCTAAATAGCCGATAAAAGGTGCCCGAATAAATTTAAAGAATTTCTTAGGCCAGATATCTAGTAGTACAAAAAGGATAATGGCAATCAAGGCAGAGCGTGATTGACAGACCCAGATACCTAGAAATGCAGCGATAATCGCTGGTATGCTAAGAATCCGAATATACCAACGTTCAAATGAACTAGCGAAACCGCTGATCAATAGTCCAAGCATCATCAATGTGCTACCGATCGTATTCGTATTGATCCATATATCTGATAATTTATTATCTTGATTCCAGATACTTTGTCCTTCAGGAACTTGGATCTCTGTGAAAACTCGATAGACTGTCACAGCTAAGAAAAATGAGAATACAAGCAAATAGATTGCGCGATCTACTTTGTCGAATTCGATCCACTTTACAGACAATCCAAATAGAATAAGTATTGGGATCAAAAGATTGCCAGCCAAAGAACCTTCTCGTACCTCACTAAAATACGTATAAAAGCAAAATATTACGACTGCTGCTCCTAAATAAAAAAAGTCAAATCCTCTTGCTTTATAGATATTCAAGCCAGTTAAAACAAATACGCCAAATGTTACAAACTGTGCGCTATGTTCATATAAAAATAAAGTAGCTGGTGTCCCTATACCGATCGTCCAGACAGAAAAAAGGGCGATAAGCATAAGTAACAAGATCCCAGTACTCATTTTATTTATGAATTTTTCTACAAATGTTTGAATGGTTTCCACCTCCTCTTCTAAGAAGTTTTTTTAAAAAAGGATCGTTGGATCAATGCCACCAAAAATGGTTTATCACTGATCCAACAATCAGCTTAATCGCACACATCTTATTCAATCAACAAGTTTTTTTATTGACCTGTTGTTTGTGTTTGCCAAGTAGCGTAATTTGGGTATGCTACTTCAAAAATCATGTGTCCATCGTCGTCTGGTCCATATAATTTAGTAAACTGTGCTTCATTACGTTGGTTATAGTCATCTAAAGGACGTTTCGTTACAACGTATTTGATACCTAATTTTTCAGCATCATCAAAATTCAGTGTCACTGAGAACATGTCTGGACGATCGAGTTTAAAGGCTGTATCTTCTTTGGCAATAAAGGCTCTCGTATGAGCGTACCGGTTGTAGAATCTCTCATATTCGCCTTCTGGATCAATCAATTGCCAAGCGGCTTTATCTGGATAGAAACGTACCGTATTGAATGACTTCACTCCTAGCGTCGGCGTGAAATTATACAGTTCATCTTCTGTTAACCATAATTGACCAGGATCTTGTTGATCGATTCTTTGGATCTCCTTCGCCAATGTTTTTTCAAAGATTGCACCCGTTCCTTGGACAACTGGATTCACAAAGAAACCAGAAGCAATGATCAACGCGCTAAATGAAAGATAGAAAAGCACGCGTTGTCGAAACAGTGCAAATGCTAAAAGAAGGGTTCCCAGCGCAATCACACTGATCAGTTCGATCTCAGAAAAGTATCCTTCCATCTTAGAACCTTGTAATGCATAGTAATAAATACCAGCATTCGCAATCAATAAGACAAATTTATACCATGTAGGGATGACATCATGCTTCCAAATATAAGCAATGAACCAAATCGATAATAGACAAGCAGCAAAACTGAACGTCAAAATCGCTCGGAAAGGCGGCACAAATGATAACAAGGTCAATTGAGCCATCGTTCTAGATAAGCCGACAGTGATCCAAAAAATGGTGAAGAGACAAAAGATCATCAAGATGCGACCGATGATTTTTCGATCTCCGTCTTTTTTCCCAAACAATACGAATGGACTTGCCAACAAGACAGTCGGGAAGAAATGGTAAAAGAGTGCCACTTCTGAATTATTTGAGAAGCTGATATCCTCAAAGGAGATTTTCCAGTTTGTTAAGAAATAGAAAAACTCACTAAATTTGAATTTCCCACCCGTACTCACTCGATTTCCTGGATACAACGTATTCAAAGCGGCCATCAATGCATCTTTTGAGATTGACCAAAAATGCCACATGACAACGCCAATAAACAATAGCGCTGCAGTGATCAAGACAGCGTCAAACCAATCCCATTTTATTTTTTTGCGGTAATAGATCAATAACCCGATAAAATAAAAAACTAACAAATAGGCTAACATGACCTGATGGGCCGGATAGATCACTAGGATAAAGCCGATACCGAATATGACCACCAGCAACATCATCAATGCACGCAGCCATTTTTTTTCATGTTGATAAAAGTAATGATAAAAGGCGACCATCAGTCCAATCGTAAAGAAGATCAAATCGCCAACGTGTTGCATGAACCACCATTGAACAGCGGGTGCGAATGTCAAAGCAAAAGCACCGATCAATGAAAGTGGCTTGTTTCTTTTTGTTAGGATCATCAGCAGTTCAAATCCTAACAAGACCATAACGACCAATTTCATTGCCCAATAAAAAGATAACCCTCGATCTCTTCCTAAAAAGAAGAAGCCCCAGTTGAATGGTTTACCTATCACAGTAATATCTTTTACCGGTGAATTGTAGGCAATGATCATATTTTGTCCATTCAAAGAATAGTCTTCGTTTATGACCGGATAGCCTGTTTCTGCTTGAGAGAGATAAAAAGGCGTTTGTACTAACCATTCATCCGAACGTACTTCACGGTTTTGACCAAATATCACGTCCGTCTCTTTTCCATCATCTCTTTGCGATACGTAAGTATCCCAACTACCGATCGAACTGCCGTTCAAGTTGAAGGTTACAACAATCACGATTACTAGTAACCCGATCAGATAACGTAGTTTCAAGAATATATCCAAAAATGGATGCGTCTGTTCCTTCTCTACTTGCCTTGACTTATCTTGCCGTGACTTATCTCGCCTTGCGCTTCTTGTTTGTTTTTCCATAAAATTCTCCAATTTCTTTGTTGTTTCTTTTTTCTAAGGAAAAACCTTATTTGTTCAATTTTTCAGAAGCTTGTAACATTTGTTCAAGTGCTTCTTGCCACGTTGGGATCTCAAAACCAAGATCTTCTGTTTTTTTCAAGCTCATCACGGAATATTGTGGACGTGTCGCTTTTTGTGGATATTCTGCCGAAGTCACAGGGGCTACTTCTACTGCTTCGTCTTTTAAGATCTCTTTTGCGAATTCATACCATGAACAACTATTCTCATTTGAAAGATGATATACGCCATATGGCACTTGTTGTTCGATCACATAGACCATGAATTCAGCTAATGTGCGCGTCCATGTTGGACGGCCAAATTGGTCGTTGACCACAGTTAAGCGATCATGCGTTTGTGCCAAACGTTGCATCGTGTAAACAAAGTTATGACCATATACGCCAAACACCCATGAAGTACGAATAATATAATAATCTTCTAAAAGTTCTTGAACTGCTTGTTCACCTAATAATTTTGTACGTCCATATTCATTCAATGGATTCGTTGCATCATCCACTTGGTATTCTTCATTTTCTTTTTTACCATCAAAAACATAATCCGTACTGATGTAAATCAATTTAGCATTTACTGCTTTTGCTGCCAGCGCCACATTTCTCGTGCCGTCCACATTGATTTTTTCATCTAATTCTTTGCCTTCGTCTTCTGCTTTGTCGACGGCTGTATAAGCTGCACAATGGAAGATGACCTCTGGTTTTAAGTCTGTGATATAAGCCATTGTTTTATCTGCATCTGTGATATCTAATTCTTGGGCATCTGTTGAAACATAAGATAACCCTTTTTCATCTAATAAATGTCGTAACTCTGTACCAAGTTGACCATTTCCACCTGTTAATAAAAACATTACGCTATCGCTCCTTGAATATTATTTTTAACGTGTTCTTTGTAAAAAAGTGTGAGTAGTTATCTTGTTTTCTTTTTGTACATGCTTGGTTCATATATATCTGTTTGTTCGAAGACATAGATGTTTGTTATGTGTTCAGAACCAAACTTATTCTACCATATCGGTTCTCGCTTTTCGAGAGGATGAGCATCCACCAAGCGTACTTAAAAATCTTTTGCATGGAAAAAGGGGCAGCGTCCATTAAACGCAGTGCCCCTTCAACGACTATTTAAAAGAGGTTGAGTTTCTCTAGCTAGCCATTCAAGCAAGAAAAACATCTGATCAGAGAAGATCATCCGCTCTAATCAACGCAGCACGTCCGAGGGAGTATGAATGCTCTCCTCTTATTGTCCATTTTTAGCGTAAGCTGCTTCAACTGCTTCTTTTTCTTTTTTCCACCATTCTTGGTTTTCTTCATACCATTTGATCGTTTCTGCTAAACCATCACGGAAATTAGTGAATTCTGGTTGCCAGCCAAGTTCTTGACGAAGCTTTGTTGAATCGATTGCATAACGCAAATCATGACCAGCACGATCTTTTACATGTTCATAAGCATCCATTGGTTGCCCCATCAACTCTAAGATCATTTCCATCACAGTTTTGTTATCTTCCTCACCGTCAGCACCGATCAAATACGTTTCGCCAATATTTCCTTTGGTTAAAATCAACCATACGGCAGATGAGTGGTCGTTCGTATGGATCCAATCACGAACATTTTTCCCTTCTCCGTACAACTTAGGACGAATACCACTCAAAATATTTGTGATTTGACGTGGAATGAACTTTTCAATGTGTTGATAAGGCCCGTAATTGTTTGAACAATTAGAGATCGTCGCTTTTAAGCCAAATGAACGGACCCATGCTTTCACTAATAGATCAGAACCAGCTTTTGTTGAAGAATATGGGCTTGAAGGATTGTAAGGTGTTTCCGCAGTAAACTTCTCACCTTCGCCCTCACCATGACCTGGTAAGTCTTCACGTAATGGTAGATCACCGTAAACTTCGTCCGTAGAAACATGATGATAACGAACATCATATTTTCGGCAAGCTTCAAGCAACGTATACGTTCCAATGATATTTGTGTGTACAAATGGGAACGGATCTTTCAACGAATTATCGTTGTGTGACTCAGCCGCATAATGAACGACTGCGTCTGCCTTTTCAACTAATCGATCAACTACTTCCGCATCAGCGATATCTCCGACCACTAGTTCCACACGGTCAGCTGGTAACCCAGCTAGATTTTCTTTGTTTCCTGCGTAAGTTAGTTTATCTAAAACTGTCACATGTACTTCCGGGTGGTTTTTTACAACATAATGAACAAAATTTGATCCAATGAAGCCTGCTCCACCAGTAACAATGATATTTTTCATTTAATATTTCTCCTCATCAAATGTTAGATTTCACCATAAACAAATGGGTTTTCTGCTTCAAATTCTTTCAGCGTAGGATGATTATGATCTTTTTCAGACATGATTGCTTTTGAAAGATCGATCGGCCAATCGATTGCTAAGTCCGGATCGTCAAATGCGATGCCACCGTCTGCTGCTGCATCATAATAATTGTCACATTTATAAAGGAAGTTCACGTTTGGTGTCAACGTCACAAAACCGTGGGCATATCCTTTAGGCACAAGTAATTGACGATGGTTGTGCTCAGATAGGATGTAGCTTTCCCACTGTCCATAGGTTGGACTACCTTTACGAATATCGACGATCACATCTAAGACTGCACCTGAAGTGACACGGATCAATTTCGTTTGAGCCGATGCTCCTTTTTGAAAATGTAAGCCGCGAATCACACCTGCTTCAGCTGATAAAGAATGATTATCTTGAACAAAATCAAAATCTAAGCCATGTTCTGCAAATTTTGCTTTTGAATAGCTCTCTGTAAAGAAACCTCGATGGTCGCCAAAAACGTCCATTTCAATGATTTTAACATCTGTTAATTTAGTATCCGTCACTTTCATCACTAAAAACTCCTTATTCAGCAGCCAATCTTAATAAGTATTGACCATATTGATTTTTTTTCAGTGGTTCTGCCAAAACTGCTAGTTGCTCCTTGTCGATGTAGCCCATTCGATAAGCAACCTCTTCTAAACAGGCAACTTTCAAGTTTTGACGTTTTTCGATCGTTTCAATAAATGTAGAAGCCTCAAGTAAGGATTCGTGTGTACCTGTATCTAACCAGGCAAAGCCACGTCCCATGATTTCTACAGAAAGCTTGCCTCTTTCTAAATAAGCTTTGTTGACATCTGTGATCTCAAGTTCACCACGTTCAGATGGTTTGATTTCTTTTGCAATTGAAATCACATCGTTATCATAAAAATAAAGTCCAGTAACCGCATAGTTTGATTTTGGCTCTTCTGGCTTTTCTTCAATGGAAAGAGCTTGCATATTTTCATCAAATTCGACTACACCAAAACGTTCGGGATCATTGACATGATAACCGAAAACAGTCGCTCCACTCTCTTTTGAGGCAGCACGTTGCAGCATTTTTGATAGTCCACCACCATAATAGATATTATCTCCTAAAACAAGACAAACACTATCATCACCAATAAATTCTTCCCCAATGATGAAGGCTTGGGCTAATCCATCTGGACTTTCTTGAACAGCATATTCAAGATGGATACCTAAATCATGCCCATCCCCAAATAATTCTTTAAAGCGTGGGGTATCTTGAGGGGTTGAAATAATCAATATCTCCTTAATACCTGCCAACATCAAGATAGACATTGGGTAATAGATCATTGGTTTATCGTATACTGGCATCAACTGTTTCGATGTTGCCTTTGTTAAAGGATACAAGCGTGTTCCGCTTCCTCCCGCAAGGATGATTCCTTTCATGAATATAAGCGCCCCTTTATTTTTGATTTTTACTTTTGTTATTATCTCATCAATCCAACTAATTGTCATGGATTTCTTGCGAATTTAACAATATCTTTTAGCGATGTTTTCTCCATTTTCGCTGAACGAGTGCTTGGATCAAATGCAATCGCCATGCGATTTTCTGTCGCCAGCTACTCTTCGTTTCAATTTCACTTGCATTGAAATCATGTCTCCGATAAAGAGTCAAAGGTTCTCGAATAAAAGAAGTATGGCTACCAGCAAGCAACCCGATCCACATATCATGCATCGGTACATTATCAGGTATCGGTAAAATCGTTTCTTTTAATGAAGAACGAAATGCCATACCGGCACCAATGTAATTACTACGGATCAAGTTGATCAACCAACCTTCTTTTGATTTTCTAAAAGTAAAGTAAGATGGATGGATCTCATTCAATTCGCTATCTACGATCACTAGATCTGAAACAACTACTAATTGATCAGGATGTAAATGAAAAGATCGTGTGATTTTCTCTACTTTTCCATCTAACCAGACGTCATCTTGATCTGCTAAAAAAATCAGCTCTCCTTGAGCCTGTTCGATCGCAAAGCCAAAATTTTTGATCAACCCTTGTTTAGGTCCTTCAAAAAGTTTGATACGCGGGTCATTATTTGCATATTCCGTTAAAATCAACCAAGTATCATCAACTGAGCCATCATCTGAGATAATCACTTCATCCTCTGGAGAAAGTTGTTTTAAGATACTATCTAACTGTTCTTTTAAATACGCACTACCATTAAAAGTTGCTATACAAACCGATCGCATCATTTCACACCTTCCAATTCTCAACAAACGAACGTAAAGTCATTCGCCAAATTTGACGATTCTTGACAGTCAAAAATTGCTTGGCCATCCTTAATACTAACTGCTTTCGATGTTGAGCCAAGTGCTGTTGATCATATTTCTGATAAAATCTTGATTCAGCAGTCAAAATCGACTGATAGCGTGTTACGTTCACTTTTTTATAATCTAATACTGAGAGATCATGGTTCATTCTAGTATTTAGAACGACTATTTGCTTGTTCAATTGCTTGATTTGCCAAAAGAGCCAATGATCTAAAAAGTCGAGCGGAAATTCTGTGTTATAGCCATTGATCTCTCTTAAAAAAGTGAGAGAAAAAACAGCACCTGAATTGATCGCCATGATTCGCCGAGGTGTCGTCACAGGTTCTTCGATCACTTCGAAATGACGATTGATGTATTGGTCAGCCCAAACTGGCGAAATCTGTCTTGGCCCAGAAAACACCATAGGAACAGCAGCGACTTGTTCCTTATTCCAAGAAATTTGTGCAACAGTTTCAAAATAAGTTGCATCGATCTCTGTATCCTGATCCAACGTCACCAATGTCTGCACTTCATCAGAAACATGGTCAATAGCATAATTATAGGCAACAGCAAGACCTGGATTCGATGGATCATGGTGATACTGGACATTTTTTTCAGAATAAAGTAAATCATCATGCGCCACTGGGCTATTATCGAAAATAATTAGTTCAATTTTTCCAGCTTGTACAGCTGTTTGTAGACAATCATAAGAAGGAGATTGGTCGATTTTTTGGTGATACAAAACGATCACTACTGCTACTTCAGGTGACATTAGAAAAAAGTCCACCCCCACTTATGGAAGAATTTCATCATTGAACTTAAAAAGATGCGAAAAAGCTTAAAATTCCGATGTGCTCCTTTTCCATACAAATGGACGACGGTGGAAAGAGGTGTATAAAGTATTTTTTCATTCGCTTTTTCAAAACTCAAGCAAAGATCATTATCTTCAAAATACATAAAGTAACGGTTATCGAAGCCGTTGACTGATTGGAATTTTGCAACATCTACTACCATAAAACTACCAGAAATCATTCGAACATAAGAATCATGATCGTCCGGTAAATCACGGCATTCAAAACGAGTCAATCGACGATCAAACATTTTTTTAACAAAATCAAAAGGGATAAAGCGCAAGATATAATCAAATAACGCTAAACGCTGTCTAACTAAGTATTGGGTCGTCCCATCTTCATTCAAGATTTTAGGCGCCAACATCGCACATTCAGGGTGTGCTTCTAATCGTGCAACAAGATCGATCACCGTCTGTTCATCCACTAAGATATCGGGATTGAAAATCACCGCATATCGTGCAGAGCTTTGAAGTAATGTATGATTATGCCCATAGCCAAAGCCGCGATTTTCGTTATTGAAATAAATATTCATGAACGGATATTTTAAATACTCGCGTAAACGAGCTTGATACTCAGGTGACGAGTTATTATCAAAAATTTGAAATTCAACTGCCGGTTGTTCACCGATCGTTGCAATGATCGTATCCAATGTCTGAAATATTTTTTTACTATTTGCTGTGACAATGCTGATTAAAATCGGCTTATTTTTATTGTTCTCCATTAAGGTCTTTTCCATTTCTTAAAGTATTTCTGCATCACTTGTGTACGATATTCTTTATTTCCTAAAAAGCGTAACGTTTTTAGAATAAACTGGTATTTTTCATTGATCAATCCGATCAATTCAAATAATAAAATAGCAGCAAATAACATCACTAAGAACAAGGCGATCGTACCAAAGCTTCCTGTATAATTCATGATCATCGCAGTGAACGAGAACATCAAAGCAATGGAGTAAATCGTCAAAACAGCCCCTTTATGGGTAAATCCTAAAGCGAGCAATCGGTGATGCAAATGCTTCTTATCTGCCGTAGAAAACGACACACGGTTCGCTTTCCTACGAATGATTGCAAAAAAAGTATCAGTTACAGGCACGCCCATGATGATCAACAAAGAAATAGATGAAACAAACGTAACATTCTTCAATCCTTGCAGTGATAATACAGCCATCATAAAACCTAAGAAAAGTGCCCCAGTATCCCCTAAATAAATTTTAGCTGGGTAAAAATTGTAAGGGAAAAATCCTATGATACTCGCGACTAAACAAAAAATAACAATAGGTATATATACTGTTGATGCGTGTAAAAAAAAGTAGCCAATAATGCCAATGGTCATTAAGCCAATCAATGATATTCCTGCCGCTAAGCCATCTAAACCATCAATCAAGTTGACTGCATTGGTGATACCAAAAATCCAAAACACGGTGACCGGAAAACTAAGCCAACCTAATTGGACATAACCGATGAACGGCAACGTAAAAGAATCGATCCTGATATCCGCAATGAAATAGACGATCAATGCCGCTAACAAAATCCCAATACTTTTTTGTTTTGGTGATAATTCGTATTTATCATCAAGCAAACCAGTCAAAACGATAACCGATGCCGCTAATAAAATCGGAAGAATATAAAATTTAGGGATAATATCTTTGAACAAAAATAAACTAGATATCACGAAAGTAACAAAGATAGGTAAACCACCAGCTGAAGGCATCGGCACTTTGTTTATTCGTCGTTCATTCGGTTTATCGACCATCCCAGTTTGTACTGAAATGATTTTGAAGATGGGGGTCAATATCAAAGACAATAAAATTGTCAAAAAAATCCTTATTACCATACTAAAAGAAACCAGCATATGGGCACCTACTTTATTTAAAGAGTCAATAATAATTATAAAACACTGTCGCTATTTTACAATAAGAACTCGTGTTTCTATTTTTTTTTATGAGAAAATTTATTTTTTAGTTTATTAAACCATTTTGACGTAACATTTTTACGTTCTTTTATTTCATTTCCTGTTATGTACTCTTGCACAACAGCATTGATGATTCCGCCAAGAATAATGATCGTGGCAGCAAAATTTAACCAAAGCATCAAAACGATAAAACTTCCGATGATTTGATAACCGCTAACACGCGTAGCGAAATAACGAGCATAGATCCCAAAAACTTGCGATAGTAACATCCAGCCAGTTGTTGCAAAGACAGCCCCTGGAATCACTGCTTTAAATTTCAATTGCGCATTTGGGACGATCAAATAAATCAAAAACATGATCACGAACAAAGCGACCAAAGTAATCGGCCATTTCAATGTTTGGAATTGGTCAATAAAATTAACAGGTATTTTAAATATCGGTTGTATCGCCTCTAAAATCATTTGTCCTAATCCAAGAACTAATGTGACGCCACTAATGGCAATCATAAATAACAAGATGACCACTAAAGAAAAGAAACGGACAATGATAAAATTTTTCCTATTTTCTACTCCGTAAGCTTTATTCATTGCAATCTGTAATGCATTGATACTCTGGCTTGCTGACCATAATGCCGCAATTGCCGAAACTGACAACAAACTACCAGAACTTTGCGTCAACAAATTTTTCACCGCAGGACCGATAAACTGATAGATTGTTTCAGGAATCACTTGGCGAATATAAGTCAATACAGTTTCTTGATCGATTTGAAGATACGGCAGAATATTTCCAAACGCAATGATCAATGGAAACAAAGATAATAGTAAATAATAAGCAACAACTACTGAAGTCGTCCCCATTTCCGAATCAACGATCCTCTTTTGCGTCGTCTCAATAAAACGCATTAAATTCTTATGTTGTTTTATTTTGTCCAAAATATTCATAGTAATCTCCTGTTCAAGGTTGTGAAAGAAGCGCTCAGCACTGAGTAATAAGGCAGAAAAATCGAAAATGGCTTTTTCATTTTTGATTTTTTTGACTTATTATTGAAGTGTTGCTTCTTGAACACCGTTTATCATAGGTTGTGAGAAAGCCGTTCAGCTCCGAGTATTAAGGCAGAAATTGAGAAAATAGCTCCTCATATTTTTTCAATTTTTGACTTAATATTGAAGGAGCTGGCTTTCGAACACCATTTATCTAGGTTGTGAGAAAAGCGCTTTGACCTGAGCAGTAAGATGGAAAATCAGAAAATAGCTTCTCATATTTTTTGATTTTTCAGCTTAATGTTGAAGGTCAGCTTTTCGAACACCGTTTATCAAGGTTGTAAAAGAAGCGCTCAGCACTGAGTAATAAGACAGAAAAATCGAAAATGGCTTTTTCATTTTTGATTTTTTTTGGCTTATTATTGAAGTGTTGCTTCTTGAACACCGTTTATCTAATAAAGACACCTCCAATTCTAAACTTCAAATAGGAATCGAATCGATTGTTTTATCTATCGTTCAATCTCTACTTTAATATTGTAGGCGTCAGTATTTGAACTACTTTATTTATCTCTTGAAAAATTTGGTCACCGAAAACATTCTCTAGTTACTCAAACAGTTTTTCAACTGATGATTTTGGGAACGAATCAGTAAGTTCCTTCTTCACCTTGAGAAGTTAAAATTCTTGGACCGTCTTTGGTGATGGCCAATGTGTGTTCATATTGACATGATAATCCACCATCTCTAGTATATGCAGTCCAGCCATTTGGGTCCATTTTCATTTTCCACGTTCCGGTATTAACCATTGGTTCGATCGTGATGACCATGCCCTCTTTTAATCGTAATCCTTTGCCTGGTTGACCATAATGTGGAACAGCAGGTTCTTCATGGATCGTTGGTCCGACACCGTGACCAATGAAATCGCGAACGATGCCAAGGTTTTCCCCTTCTACATATGTTTGGATCGCGTGTCCGATATCACCGATGCGATTACCGACTTGTGCCTGTTCGATACCGATGTATAGCGCTTTTTTAGTTACTTCCATCAAGCGATCGATCTCAGGGGTTGATTCACCAACTACATATGCCCAACAAGAATCAGAGATTCCGCCTTTTAAGTCAATACACATATCTACCTTTACTAAATCACCGCTTTTAAGTGGTTTTTTTCGAGGAAATCCATGACAGATCTCATCGTTGATGCTGATACATGTCGCATATTCATATCCTTCAAATCCAATTTGTGCAGCGATTCCGCCATGACTCTCAATATAGTTACGTACAAATACTTCGATATCCCAGCTAGTAATTCCTGGTTTAATGAAATCTCGCAGATTTTTATGTACATCTGCTAATAATGCACCAGATTCTGCCATTGCTTCGATCTCACGTGCTGATTTTAATGTTATCATCTATTCTCGTCTCCTTTTTACAAATCCTTTTTATTTTAACATAGTAGTAAGTATTTAGCCAAACACCTTAGTACGCTTACAAATCTTGCTTCCTTTTTCTCAAACTTTTGGTATAATTGATAATTGTTGAAATGCTATTCATTAAAATTTAGGAGGCGCCTTATGGCTTTAGCAAAAATCGTTTATGCAAGTATGACTGGTAACACGGAAGAAATCGCTGATATTGTTGCAGAGGCTCTAGAAAATATGGATATCGATGTCGAAATCAATGAATGTACACAAGTAGATGCGGAAGATTTCCAAGAGGCAGATATCTGTGTAGTTGCTACTTATACATACGATGACGGTGATCTACCTGACGAAATCGTTGACTTCTATGAAGATTTACAAGAACTTGAACTACCTGGAAAAATCTATGGGGTTTGTGGTTCTGGAGATACTTTCTATGATGAGTTTTGTAAGTCAGTTGACGATTTTGATGCTGCCTTTGCAAAAACTGGTGCTGTCAAGGGTGCTGAAAGTGTCAAAGTTGATTTAAATGCGGAAGAAGAAGACATTGAAAATCTTGAAGCATTCGCGAAATCTCTTGTATCCAAGTTATCTTAATCACAAAAAGAAGGATGTGTTTACCACATCCTTCTTTTTGTTTAGAAGCATTACGTTTTGTAAATCAAGGCATTACTATCAAATGGGGTCGATCAATTTTCAAATAAACGAATCAGTCTACTTCAATCGGATCTTTTAAGCTTAGAATGGCATTGATACTATCTTGGATCATCTTTTCGATCTGTATATCAGTCGGATGGATGATATTCGATGACATCAAGGCTGCGATACCTGTTGCAATGATCCAAGTCCCGTTGAGAAGCGAAACTAGTTTATCATTTGGCAAGTCCATGTACTTTGGATCTTCTTTCACTACGTCCATAAAGTAATTATAGGAGAAATTTTGCATCTCTCTTCCGCCACCATACTCTTCCAAGTAAAGGGAGCTATATAATTTCTTTTCACGATTTGCGAAATGGATGTAATTCAGCGCTAGATCGACAATCGTGTTGCCGGTATGTTCTACAGGAAAGACTTCGTATTTTAGATAATCGTAGATTTGCTCAAACAACGCATGTTTCAAATCATCCATATTTTTAAACTCTAAATAGATTGGTTGTGTAGAGCAGTTCATTTTATTTGCAATGTTTCTCGCAGTGAATTTTGAAAATCCTTCATTGGCTGCAACTTCATAGGCGGCGGCCAAAATCTGCTCTTTCGTTATTGTTTTTTTTCTTGCCATAATTTTCTAATCTCCTTGAAATTTTTTATAACGCTTCCACCATTGATTAGTACTATTGTACCATTTTTTTCTAATAAGCAAAACTTGTTTTTTTATTTTTTTGCAAATTTTTCTGCCTTTATTGACGGATATTAACGCATTTTTTTGTTTTCTAATTAAAAACAAATGATTATTTTATCAGATGTTTATTTGTTTCACTTCTAATTAAATGTTATTATATAATGAGTAATTACCAAAAATACGATGAGGAGGAATTTAATTATGTCACCTGATTTTAATGAAAATTTAGAAAAATACGCACGTTTAATTGCAGAAACAGGGGTAAACGTGTCGAAAGGGCATACAGTAGTCTTACAAATCAATGTAGAACAAGCTGATTTAGCTCGCCTGATCACGAAAGAAGCCTACCGTTTAGGAGCAGCTGAAGTGATCGTTCAATGGACGGATGATATCATCCAAAAAGAATTCCTGACTCATGCAGCAGATGATCGAATCACAGAAGTCCCACAATACAAAATCGATCAAGCAGATGATTGGATTGAAAAAGGCGCGAGCAGAATCAGCGTCGTCTCTTCTGATCCAGACGCATTCGCAGGTGTCGACAACGACCGTGTAGCAAGTTACCAATCAGCAGTTGGCAAAGCATTGATGAATCTAAGAAAAGCAACGCAATCAAATAAAGTAAGTTGGACAGTCGTAGCTGCTGCTGGAAAACAATGGGCAGCAAAAGTCTTCCCTGACCTTCCAGAGGAAAAACAAGTCGACGCATTATGGAATGAGATTTTCAAAACAACACGCATTTATGAAGCAGATCCAGTGATTGCTTGGAAAAATCACGACGAAAAATTAGCGGCAAAAGCGGCAGAATTGAACAAAGAACAATTCTCAGCTTTACACTACACTGCCCCAGGAACAGACATCGTGATCGGTTTACCGAAAAACCACTTATGGGAGGGTGCTGGAAGCTATAATGCTCGTGAAGAAAAATTCATGGCAAATATGCCAACCGAAGAAGTATTCACTGCACCTGATAGCCATCGTGTTGATGGATACATTTCAAGCACAAAACCTTTGAGTTATGCAGGAACGACTATTACTGGAATGAAATTTACTTTTAAAGAAGGAAAAGTTGTTGATTTCTCAGCAGAACAAGGGCAAGAAGTCTTAGCAAAACTTTTAGATACAGATGAAGGCGCACGACGTTTAGGCGAAGTTGCTTTAGTGCCTGACCCTTCACCGATTTCACAATCAGGAATCATCTTCTACAACACATTATTTGATGAAAATGCGTCAAACCATTTAGCACTTGGTTCAGCTTATGCGTTTAGTGTCCAAGGCGGAACAGAAATGACCGATGACGAATTGGCAGCTGCAGGCTTGAATCGAAGCCAAACACATGTCGATTTCATGGTAGGTTCTGATCAAATGGATATCGATGGTATTCGTGAAGATGGCTCAAGAGTGCCGATTTTCAGAAACGGCGACTGGGCTTGATAAAAACAAACAGACCTGGACATGATGTCCAGGTCTGTTTGTGTATACACGCTTTACAATAAATCTTCTTTTTTAGTAAACGTAAATTTGCGACTTTCTTTGTGTTCTGGTTTGTCTTCTTCATGTTTTTGTATCGCATCTTTCGTAATTTCTTCCCGTTCTTTTTTTGTTTCATCCAAACGTTCCGCAATTACTTCTTCTTTTGGTTTCTCAGTCATAATCAAAACCCCCTTCAACACCCTCATTCTACCACTCTAGATTCCTTTATTGGAAACGTTTTGCTTCAAAATCAGCTTGCAACTATTCCTTTAAAACGCTAAAATAATAGTGTTACTACTTGTTCCTGTAGCTCAGTAGGATAGAGCAATCGCCTCCTAAGCGATAGGTCGCTGGTTCAATTCCAGTCAGGAACGTTTAAGAACTTATCAAAGTTTGCGCCAAAAGTATTCGATTATAAGAAATAAGACCAAAACCCTCGTTTTAACTTTTTTGAGGTTTTGGCCTTATTTTTTTATGCAAAACATCGATTCAGAAATAAGAGGATATCGTTGGATCATAAGCGGACTGGTCTTTAGCCATTTTTCCACCTTTTTAACTCTGGGAAGAAGCCTTGCATAAATTCACGGGCTTCTTCTTTTGTCTTGCCTTGTTCTTTAAGCATTCCTGATTCACTCATATGTTTCACGCTCACGTCTATCATTTCTTCCATTGTATAATCAGTTAAAAAGGCACCGTCTTTGAAGCAGTAGCTGCAATACTCGACATTCTTGCTTTTATCTTTATTTGTCCCTAAAACTTCCTCTGAATCAAGCGGCATGCCACAACTTTGACAATACTTCATCTCTTGCATCTTCCTAATCCCCCTATCAAACTATTCTTACAACTTAGAAATAATCATTTAAAATTGGTTGTTGACTCGGCAAAGCTTGACTGAGTTCAGCAATCAATTTGTTTTCAACTCTGATTTTTTCATGAAAAGCAAGCGCTTCAACTGTTTGATATCCTAGCAGTAATTGTGTCATGCTTTGGATTGTTCCACTGACCACAGGTAATTCCGTCTGTTGGACTTTCTTTACTTCAAGTACTCCATTGACATAAGTAATGTCAAAAAAGCCTTCATTCCATTTTGCATATGGATCTTCTGTTACATGGAGCACAAAGTTGATGTCCTGCTCAAATGGATAGGTTTGCATAAATTTCTCGATGTCGACGATCCTTCCCATCATATACGGTGTGACCGTTGTTTTTGCAAATGGATTATCTAATAAATAATTTTTACTGTGTCCGGAAAAACCACAAGTATATTCAAATGAAGCAAATGCGCCATTATGGGAACCGATGAATCGCATCAATCCTCTCAACGCTTCATGGTTCAAGTAACCCATTTCGACAATGACAAAAGTGGGCGCTTCCAACTTATAAACAACATAACCTGAAGCATTTCCCTCACGGTCATAGTACAGTGCATAATGGTTCTCTTCTCGTTGCTTGAACTTGTAAGAATACCACCAATCTTCACGGACTAAACCGCCTCTTTTACTCTCGGGCATGTTTGCGTAGATGGAACGTATCGCTTCCACAGATTCTTCAAACGTTGTGCGTTTCATGAAGCCCGTCGTTTTTTTTACTGCCGGCATATCACGGCTATCTAGTTCATAGCTGATTCGGTCAAATAATTGCTCGTACCCGTAGCGACGATAAAAAGGATAAGAAAATGGGGCTAAATACGAAAGTGCGACATTTCTTTCGCGACAATCTTCAAGGATTTTTTCCATGATCCGATTGATGCCACCTTGTCCACGTGCTTCGGGATAAGAAGCAACATAGCCGATCCCAGCCATCAAATAAGTTTTTCCGTGGAAATCCACTGAAAAAGGTGTCGCCATCACTTGACTTGTCAAATGCCCTTCTGGATCTAGAAAGCCATAGTTCCATGAATTTTCAACGATCAGCTTGAACCGTCCACGTCGTTCTTCTGTATCTTGCGAATTAAAGGCATAGGTCGCTAAAGCATACATTTCTTCTAACGATCCATTTCCTAATTCTTTTATAACATCCGTCATATTTCCCCTTCTCCCTTTAAATATCTATACCAATTGTACTATTATTTTCTTAATAATAATAGTAGGTGGATTACCATCGCTTTAAAAAGTATACTTGTCAAAAACACGCTTCTAAAAAATAGCGCTAAAAAACCAAAAAATAGAATAGCCGATTCTTGGTTTTTAGCGCTTATTTTTTTGGATCAGAGCATTGCTTTCACAACTTATTCTCTTTTTGATCATCAGTTATCCTCTTTGTGCTACGGTCAGATTCGCTACCCGTTTAATAGGATTCTTCAATCATTCCTAGCATCTTTTTAAAACGTCTCTTTTTAAAGTACATCAACATTGTTCCTAAGATCATATCATTCATTTTCTGCAACATTCCGTGTGATTCCATCTGTTCCGTATAATGGACTTCACAAGATTTCTCATCGATCGGCTTGATTTGATAATGAACGACAAAATCATTTTTTGTTGTTGAGGTACGAAATTTATAAGATTGGTTATCAATGACTTCCTCAATTATAATGCGTGCACGATTATTTTGAGAGAATTGTTTGATGTATTCAAGATTCTTTAACTGTTTGCGTGTCACTGATTTCCCAGTGGCTTTACGGACATCGAAAAGAACAGAATCCATCACTTTATCATAGAAAAACGATGCCGGAATATTTAGTGTTTTAACGATTTCCATTAGTTCTTTTTCTCCTTTGCTTCTTCTTTTTTCTTACCTTTTAAAAAGAAGTAGATTCCTAGTCCTGCAAAAAACAACCCAGTGACCATACTATAAATATCATATTGTTGTGTTCCGGGATTTAAACTATATAGTATGATCAGTGAACCAATACTACATAAAAACAATCCATTTTTTATCATTTGAACCACCCTTATCTTGTTTCTTAGACTGCTGCTGCTTGGAAATATAATACCGTGCCCCATGGTTGAGCTTTGATTAATTCTTTTGCTGTTTTTGCAGCTGCTTCTTTATCTTCTGCACTTGTTTCAAAGAATAATTTGATTCCTTGTTTTTCTTTGAATGTAAAGGACATGCCGTCTTCATTGTATCCTTCTAATAATTCTTTGATTGCATCTTGTTGCATCGCACTAGCTATTGAAATCATTTGTTTTCCTCTTTTCTTTTTCTATTGGTTTTATTCTTCTAGTTTCTATACATATTCACTCGATTTCCTTCTGAATGAAGTGAGGGCTAGGGATTTGACGGATCGTCATCGCCCATAGCCCCTACTCCTTTTAGCAGATTATTTTGGCTCCCCTGCTGCTGGATCCATCTTATTCGCCGACATGACGAATGGTGCCCAGATCAAGAAGGTCACAACCATACATACTAATGTAACGATCGGTGCCCGCCAGTCTGCTCCTGTTGCAAGGAATGATAGCAAGAACGGTGGGACGACCCAAGTTACTTGTTGGGACACCGGTGCGACTAATCCTAGATAAGTTGCTACCCATCCGATGGTTGTCGCAACAACTGGTGCAACTAAGAATGGGATGAACATGATCGCATTCAAGACGATTGGTAAACCGAACATAACTGGTTCATTGATATTGAAGATACCAGGTCCAATCGAAAGTTTTGCTACAGTCAAGTAGTCTGCGCGTTTTGATAATAGTAAGATAGCAATCAATAGAACGATTGTACCACCTGATCCGCCAAACCATGCAAATGCATCAAATGAACCACGTACCCACATGTATGCTTTACCATCTTCGATCGCATCCAATACTGCGGGAGTTCCTGTTTTACCATTGTAACCTTTTTGGAAGATATCGATATTGATCAATTGTGCTTGACCCCAAATACCTTCTAATACTGGTGCCAATACGTTCGGGCCATGGATACCAAAGAACCAGAAAATCTGAACGAAAATTGTAACGATCAATACTGCGCCGATACCTTGTGACAAGCCCAAGAATGGTTCTGCAATATATTTTTGTACTAAATCAATGATCAATTGACCATCCGCAACACGTCCAACAACATAATTAATGATAGCGATGACATATAATGAAATCGTTGCTGGTAAAATTGCTGCAAATGCTTTAGAAACTGCCGGTGGTACTGAATCTGGCATTTTGATCGTAATATTTGCAAGCATCAATTTACAGAAAATAATAACCGAGATTGCGCCCATGATCATTACTGTAAAGTAGGCGTTACCATTTAAATGATCTAGTTTCAACCAACCCCATAAACCAACTGATAGTGTACCATCAGCAATCGTTGCGCCAATTTCTGAACCATTGATCGCGTCTGCAACATTTTGCGGTACATTGACATTTAACGCAGCTGATAATGACGGGCCAAAAGCGATTCCTTGAATCAGTGTTGCTAACCCAACGATCCCTCCAGCTAAGTCATTGACGCCATATGCACGGGCTAGATTATATCCCCATGAGAAGGCAAAGATCAGTCCGGCAATTGCTAATGTCCCATTCCAAACGAACCCATTGATGCCGATGATCACATTCAATACGGCAAAAAAACCTTTGTCTGCTGCTAAGCTGTCAGCATACGTACTAATAAATTGCTGTGGTAAATCACGAATAATTGCATTGATCATTACAGCTACTGATCCAGCCATTGTTGCAGGCATTGTACCGATAAAAGCGTCACGCAATGCCACTAAGTGCTTTTGCGCGCCGATTTTTCCGGCAACTGGAAGGATGTATTTTTCCATCCAACTTGTTAATCCATTCATTATTACTTCCTCCTATAAGTTTTTTTATATAAAGAATAACTCCTTATATCAAATTAAAAAAAATCCGTTCAAAAATTTTTTTTCTTCTTCCGTTCAAAAAAGAAGGGTCTTAGTTATTCAACGTAAGTTCTACGATATAAATCAATGATCTCTTTTGCAAGGTCTGTGAATGCGATCGATGTCATCAAATGATCCTGACTATGCACCGTCAACAGTGTCACTTGCATATGATTTCCTTGTGCTTCTTGTGTGAGCATTTGAGTTTGAGAATGATGCGCTTCGACAAGAGAGGCTTCAGCATCACGGATTTTTTGTTCCGCTAAATCGAAGTCGCCTTTTTTCGCAGCCGCAATCGCTTCCATTGCATCGCTTTTTGCATTTCCGCCATACATGATCAATCCCATGATGGCTTCTAGATTCTGTTGATCTTCCACTATTCTACCTCCAGCTTTCCAATTGATTATTTCATTAATTTTTCAGCTTGCTCAAGTACTTTCGCGCCGTTCATCATGCCATAATCCTGCATGTTGATCACATCTAATGGAATTCCTTTTGGTGCTAATTTTTGTTCAAATTGTGCTTTCATAAAACGAACTTGTGGTCCAAGTAATAATACGTCCACATTTTTAGCTTCAAGGTTATTGTCAGCATCTGAAGCTGAAACCGCGAAGATATCTGCGTCCATTCCTTTTTCTTCTGCTGCTTTTTGCATTTTTGTTACCAATAAACTTGTACTCATTCCTGCAGAACATACTAACATGATTGTTTTTTTCTCCATTTTTTCCACTCCTTCAAATTTGGTTTTACACTATAACTATAACGCAAGAAGCATGCCAAACACTAAATCTCAAAAATAGCGTTTTCATAACTATAAATAAGCAAATACAGTGCACACACTAACGATTAGTGTGTGCACTGTGCGTTGTTGATTATTTTTTTATTTTATTCTCTATAAACATTTGTGTAATAAAAGCAATTTCATGCTCAGGGATTTTAACCCCATATTTACGTTCGATCCCGATTAGATTCGTTCGTACGATGTCCATCTCTAACCGATAGATTTTCGCAAAAGTCGCAAAATCATCGAATGTCCGCAATTTTTCATGCTTGATAAGACCGTCGATCAGAAAAGCGACATGGATCACGATTCCTGTGTCTACCCCAGGCTCAATGATGATCGATAAATCGGTCTGGATCTGCTGAACGGCTTTCTGTAGGGATTGGATCAATCGCTCGACAGATGAAATAGCGTTCAAAGAATCTTTTAACGAATCAACGATTTTAGCTGTTGGTACTTCATCATCTGCAATCCGTTTCAATGTATTGAGTTTATCATCATCAAATACGTCATAGGCAGAAAAGAATGGGATATTTTGGTAGTCCACTTCAACCGTTCCTGCAATCGCTTTGATTTCATATTCTTCCAGTAATGCATCGATATGCCGTTTAAATGATTCTCGTTCTAAAAATTGCATTTGGATTACTTCCACTTTGTCTTGATTGATCACTGGCACGATACGTTGATAGAGTTTTGCAGCCACTCCTTCTCCAGTAAAACAAGTCACGATGACTGCTTTTTTCCGTTCGAGCTGCTCTTGGTTTTCGATCTTGAACTGGTCCTTAACGATCGATTCAAATGACATTTGAATGTTTTGGTAGATATCTTCTAAGCTTCGGCCAACATTCGCCATACGAATGGCTTCGATCACGATCATGGTACTCGTCATCGTGATTGCTTTTGTACGTATGCCAGTTTCTTCATAGATCAGATCACTGAATGTGTTGAGCGACCCCATATCAGTTAGTAAAATCAATCCATTTGTCAAACTGCTTTGGCGATTTTTTACATATCGCAATACTTCTTCATACATCGATTGGACTTCCATCTCTAAGGGCATATTGAACGCTTGACCAATCGTTGTTCCGAGAAGATCTTGCGCCATTTCCAGCATGCTTGAAGCGGTTTGTCTGCCATGCATCAGAACTAACACATCGACTTTGTTTTCTTTAACTGGCTCACTTTCGCCTAAATTGATAGAAAGAAACATACTGATAAAGCCAATTTCATCAAAAGGTATCTCCACTTGTTGATCCTCTTCAATGATCGTGGATAAATCGATGGCAACTTGAAACTCTTTTTTAAATTTCTTTCTTATATTATTCAAATCAGGGTGAACGATCATATGACCATCTTTGACACGATCCAATGTGCTTTGTAAATGTAAGGCAAATGCAAAGCGTGCTTTTTGATTATAGATCCGATCTAGTCTTTGTTCAGCTAAGTCATACAACTCATTCGTCAAGCGCCAGATGTCTTCTGGAATCAAATCTTTCGGGATCGTACTTTTCGTCAATTCTTTGACATAGGTTTGGAAATATTCATCGACATCTTTAGAGATCAAAGATTCTAAATTAATATTTTCTCTGCCTGATTCAGAAAGCGACATCACCTTTTCTTCAATGTCATTGTATACTTGCATATTTCTTTCTGGATCGCGAGACCAAACGACGTCAGCAAACCCTGGCTCAAACGTCAAGTATTGACTCTTACTATCCATAAAACGATCCAATCGTTCAGGAACCTCTTTGATGCGTAATAATCCTTTTTGGACTTGTAAGGACAACTCTTCTTTACGAATGACTAATTTTTCTTCCTGATGCATCCGATAATGGAGGAAAGACTTGGCACAGACTAATTTCAAGTCACGTTTTACTTGGCCGATGTTGCCTTCTGCATCGTATAACATGAAGGCTAGAATTGCTTCTTTTTCGATATCGATCCGTTGATTCAATCGATTGGCTTCTTGTTTGATAAACAATGAAATGATTTCATAACGCTCATCGAGTGAACGAGAGGCTAGATTGGGCAAAGTGATCGCCATTGGGATCCTACGATTGAATGTAGTCAAAAAACTTTCAGATGATTCTGTTGTTGCGCCAATGATCTGGACAGATGCTTCATGGACTTGAGCGCTTTCACCTAAAGGACGATAAACACCTTTATCGATAAATGTGAAGAGCATCTCTTGTCCTTCTGGCGGTAAGCGGTGGATCTCATCTAGAAATAAGATCCCGCCATCTGCTTTAGCCATCAATCCTTGACTATCTTGTGTTGCCCCGGTGTAAGCACCCTTTTTTATTCCAAAGATATGGCCAAACAACAGTTGCGGGTTTTGTGCATAGTCCGCACAATTGAATGAAATAAATGGCGCATCAGGGGAAAGCATCTCCGAATCGATAGCAAAATGATACATACATTCAGCAAACATCGATTTCCCTGTTCCTGTTTCACCAAAAATAATCGTATGCAATCCTCGCGGCGGATACAAAATCGCGGCTTTGGCCTGTTGGATACTTACTTTTAGCGATTCATTCTCTCCCACTAAGGTTTCAAAAGTAACTTGTGTAGAAGCGTCTACATGAACTTTGTCTGAAGCTGTTTTTTTGGGAGGCATAGAATAAACTACAGGTCTGCCAGTACTTTTTACAATATAATGCGCTTTATATAAATCACTCAAATAACGACTTGCATTACTACGGTCAATCTCTAATTGCTTTGCAACATCTGTTGCTGTCAATCCTTGATGATTTTCCGTGAGTAAATCCAAGATTTCTTCCTGTCTTTCGTTCATGCTAACTCTGCTACTCAAAATATAGACAAAAATACCTATATCGAGATTTCTCTACTACTCACGTAGTTAGAATTACTGTTTCATCGAATGCCGCCTCGTCACTTCCACACTACTACGGTTTGTCTCATTCTCCACAGTCGTTAATTCCCGACTAAGCCATCGGTACATATACAAAGTTGCGTGCTTATACAATTACTTTGTATTCCTTCACATCTTTCAAATTCATGCACGCGTTATGATCCCTATCTGCTACATAACCACAGTTCTCACAATGATAGGTACGCTCTGATAACTTTAACTCTACTTTCTTATGCCCGCATTTATAACATAGTTTTGAGCTAGGATAAAATCGATCGACCAGTCTTAACTCAATATCATAGACTTTACATTTATCTGCTAATTTTTTACGAAAAGCATAGAAAGATTGCTCTCCCACAGCTTTTGAAAGATGCCGGTTTTTCATCATCCCCTTGACATTCAAGTCTTCAATTGTGATATAAGCTGGTTTGGTTTTTACTAACTCTGCCACAATTTTATTCGCTCTGTCCCTACGGATATCTGTCAACCGTTTATGAAGTTTTTGTACTTTCAAGACTTGTTTTCCAATATTTTTGCGAGTAGCTTCTCCTCTCTCCCCTTGATTTTCGTTGACACGCTTTTTTTCGCTTTCGTATTTCCTCGACAGCTTGCGTTGTTGTCGATTTAATGGTTCGATTAATGATTTCTTTTTGTTCTTCTGTTGGAAAAATTCCTGTTTTGTATGCCACGAACATCTTTATCACCTTCAATCTCTTTTTATACTTATGTAGTCCATAAAGACGGCAATTAAAAACGTGAATAATTGAAATTACACTTTCAATTAATTCCTGTTGTGGCGAGAAATCTGAGTTATTCCATACGATAATAGTCGTATTAATCTTTGAGCATGATTTCTCACCTAAGAAAAAACCATTGCATATAAAACTACCTTTGTGTATTTCGGTGTATAAAAATGACTGCTGTTTAGTTACTCCTTTAAACAAACGACCTGTTTCCATTTTCAATATATTAACACAAAAAGGCGCTTATTTGCGCCTTGCTCCTTTATTTTTGTCCTTTTTCTGCTTGTTTTTACGTTTTACTTTAGGGGAAACAGCTGTTTTTTTCGTTGATCCGTCACTAGTATCTTTCTTTCCAGCCTCTTTCTTTTTAGGGAGCGTTTTTGTTGGGGCTTTTTCAGGCGCTTCTGTTTGCAGACCTCCCCCATATATATATAGTTCTGTTAATTCTGTTTCTGTCTGTCGAGTAATTTTTTTGAGGTCTCTCAGCGTGTGATCATTCACAAAAGTGATCACTTGTCCCTGTTGACCCATTCGGCCAGTTCTGCCAGCACGGTGTAAGTATGACTCCTCCGTGACTGGAACATCGATATTGACCACATAAGGAAGTTCAGCGATATCTAACCCTCTAGCTGCAACATCTGTTGATAACAACATGCTGATCGTGCCATCTTTAAATTGATTCAATGCCGCTTTTCGTAATAACTTGTTTTGATCAGAGGCTAAACTCGCGACAGAAATCCCTCGATAACTCATTTTTTCTTCCATCACACCTAGTTCACTCAATTGGTTGAAAAACACAAGAGCTTGGAAACCTTCCACATGGGCTAGTCTTCTTAAATAATCTTCTGTTTTTCGTGCCGGAACACGAATGAAGTAGTGACTAAGTCCTTTTCTTGAATCATCCATTTTAGTGACATCGATGACTTTCAGCGATTGTTTAGTCAACGCTTCGATTTGTTCGATCGAACGATCGGCTGTAGCTGAAAAGAAAGCTAATTGGTAGTCTGTTGGTGCTTGATGCATGATTTGATCGATAAATGGTCGATTTCCTTCATCAAACAGCTGATCCGCCTCATCAAAAACAATCGTTTTGATTTGATATGCTTTTATTTTTTTTGCTTTCATCAACTCTAATACACGACCTGGTGTACCTATCAACACTTCAGGTTTCTTCTTTAGTCCTTCGATTTGTCGTTTGACGTTTGCGCCACCAACGACAGATTGGACAGAGATCGCTAATTCTTTCGCCCATTCCCGTGTGACATCGGCGACTTGGATCGCCAACTCCTGTGAAGAGGCAAGGATCAGCAAAGTACTTGCCTCCCCTTTCTTCACATTCAACAATAAAGGCCATAGATAGGCTAATGTCTTGCCCGAGCCGGTTGGAGAAACGGCAATCAAACTTTTACCGTCTTTCAAATCAGTAAATACTTCTTGTTGGATAAACGATGGGGTAGTGAAACCTTTGTCTGCCCATTTGTTTTGCCAATTAGTTGGAAAATGTTTTAAAAAATCGTTCATTCAGTCGTTCCCTCTTTATCTGCATCAAATTCAATTCCACCACTGATCCGTAAATCATAAACGACTTGATTCACGTTTCGTGCAAGCTCGACCCATTCTTCATAATGTAGGCCCCATTGTGGATCTTTTGGATTCATGATCACATGTGCAAAATCTTCTGCTTCTTCACTCATTGGATTTTCAGAAGCAACGATATCTAATTTTTCGATTTGTTCGTGATTACGATCATGATATTCTGCTTGTTCGATCGCATTGACACCATTCATGATCACCGTTCCACTATCAAAATAAATTTCTGAAGGTAGATACGAATCACCAATCTTACCTGGTTGGATCGCTACATCAAACGTAGCATATCTTAAAATCCCCCAGCCAAGTCCATCGACACCAGTTGCTATTTTTCTTGGGAAATAATGGACTTCTTGTGGTTTGCCAAACCAACCTACCGCTGCATACACAAGGTAAACACCTAGATCCATCATTGCTCCACCAGAAAAATGTGGCGAAAAGATATTCGGTTCTTCGCCGTCTAACACTTGATCATAACGAGAAGAATATTTCATGTAACTGAAATTCGCACCAATGATCTCATTTTTCAATGGTAGGAATTCTGCAATCTTTTTAAAACCTGCTTCATGGATATTTCTTGCAGCTTCAAAGAAAAAGACTTTCTCTTGGTTCGCTAAATGGATGATTTCTTCCATTTCTTTAGGTGTACTGAATGCTGGTTTTTCTACAATGACGTTTTTCCCCGCCAGAATCGCTTGCTTTGCATGCTGGAAATGTAAACTATTCGGGGAAGCAATATAAACCGTATCCATATGCTCTAACTCAAAAAAGACAGTTAAATCTGTTGCAAAAGCGATGTCTCCTTCATACTCTGCACCAAATTGTTGAGCTTTTTCTAAGTGTCTTGAATAAACTGCTGTCAATTCATATTTATGTGTACCTAAAGCCGCTTGTACAAATTGATGGGTAATCCAATTTGTGCCGATTATACCTAAATGGATCATTTTTCCGCCTTCTTTCTATAAATTAGGATCTTCAAAAACTGTCTCCAAATCAAATGGGATCGCTTGTTTCACACGCACTTGATTTTCTGTCACTTGACAGTTGTATACGACTACGTTTACACCTGCCTGTTGAGCAGCACGAAAAGCAGCAGCTAATTCTGGCTGCATCTGCTCATGGATCGTTGCTCGATGTAAGTGTTCGAATTGTGCAATAAATACGATATAGGACTTGTAGCCTTCTTGATAGGCGTGAATCAATTCATTGACGTGTTTAAGTCCGCGGATCGTTGGCGCATCAGGAAACGCGCCGACTGCTTTATTTTCTAACGTCATTCCTTTGACCTCAACAAACGCTTTTTGACCACAGCTTGTTTCTAAATAAATATCAAATTTAGACTTGCCAAAAGTCACTTCACGTTTGTAAGTCACAATCTCTCCGTCTAAGTGAGGTAATTGGATCGTTCCAGCTAAAATCCCATCGATTGCTAGTTGGTTGGGCAGCTGACTATCGATATTGAACCAGTGTTGTCCCTTTTTGACGGCAATCAAATCATATGCTGTTTTACGCTTCGTTCCTGGAATGTGTACCAATGCAACCTCAGCACCAGGTAGTAGCAGTTCTTTTCCTCTACCTGTATTCTTAACATGGGTTTTGAGTACTTCGCCTTTTTGGTTTAAACAGAACGCAATAAAACGATTTGGTCGTTCAATAAAGTAAGCAATTTCAACATCTTGGTAGTACAATATTCATCACCTGTCTCCCTACTACTGTATCCTACCATAATTTTGCTAAAAACACTTAAAAAACCAGTCGAAAGTCTTAGAGAAATCATTCACTTTCTTTAGTAAAATATAAGAAAAGGAGCAACAGGCAAAATATGCTTCCAATATACGTAAAGACAAAGGAGTGGTCACATGAAAAAAAGAATCCTCTATTTCCTGCTTGCCGGTGTCGCGACACTTGCTGGGAAAAAAGTACTTGATCGTAAAATAAAAGAAGCACACGTCGATGACCTGACTAAATACTGTGGGGCTTGGTCATTCGTTGATAAAAATCAAACATACCATGAATTAACCATTACTTCTGACTATTCTTTTTGGCTTGATGACCGTTCTTTAGGTACGCTGTTAGTCGAAGTTACCTCTGAAAAACTGATCGTTAGAGACCAGTATGGCTTTTATCTGACCTTTTCTTACAATGATATGTTACTGTACGATGAAGCAAATGATTCAGCTTACTTGTTATCAAAAAAATCATAATTAGACTGGCTGACTGAATACGACGCTCGCTCTCCCTCTATCCCTTCAGTAGATAATCGCATTTCTTTTCCACTATAAAAACAAGACAAATGATTTAGAAACTCCCCCATTTTCTAAACCATTTGTCTTGTTTTGCAAGTTTCCTTTATAGAACTTCCTTATGATAACAATCACCCATCAGATTATGCTATGATGGGAGAAAAGAAATCGTTCGCTGAATGCTTTATTTTTAGATCTATGACCTCACACAAAACCTTAGAATTATAGGAAATCGATTGGCTACTATCACTGAAAAAAATCATTCGATTTGCTCTTACTTTTTTTCTCATAAAATAGTCAATTCGTGTTTTTTTTGTTACACTTACAAGTGATGGTTTCTTACCATGAAAGGATGATCGCATATGACACCAAACCGAGAAGATTATTTAAAAATCATTCTGGAATTAGGCGGTGACACAACTAAAGTCAACAATAAACAAATCGTTTCTAGCCTAGCAGTGTCCCCTGCTTCAGTAAGCGAAATGATTTCTAAACTCGTAAAAGAAAAATTAGTCGAACACTCTCCTTATCAAGGTGTACAATTAACTGACAGCGGGCTGATAAAAGCAAGCAGTCTGATACGTAAACATCGACTATGGGAAGTTTTTTTAGTCGAGCATTTAGATTACAACTGGAATGAGGTACATGATGATGCAGAAGTATTAGAACATGTGACTTCTGAACAGCTTGCGGATCATTTAGAAAGTTATTTAAATCATCCTAAACATTGTCCTCATGGGGGGATTATCCCTGAGAAGGAACAAGTTGTTCATGAAGAGCGTCGACAAACACTTGAATCATACCCCGTCGGTACAAAAATACGGATCGCACGTGTCCTTGATGAAAAAGAATTGTTAGACTATTTAGTGACAATTGATGTCAACATTGATGAAACTTATGAAATAACTGATGTAGCCGCTTATGAAGGGCCAATCACTATCCAAAATAAAACCAAAAAAATTCCTGTCAGCTTTAAAGCCGCCAGTACAATTTTTGTCGACAAACTGTAAAGGAGATTACGCAAATAATGAATGAAAAAAACGTATTATTTACTATATTTGGCGGTACTGGAGATTTAGCACAACGTAAATTGTATCCTTCGCTTTTTCGTTTATACAAAAAAGGCAACCTGAGTGAACATTTTGCTGTGATCGGTACAGCACGCCGCCCTTGGAGTGACGAACACTACCGTGAAGTAGTCAAAGGAACGATTGCATCATTGAATCCTTCGCCAGAAGAAGCCGAACGATTTGCTAGCCATTTTTATTACCAATCTCATGATGTCAACGATTCTTCTCATTATCAAACATTGAAAGAATTGTCAGATCGTTTAGATGAACAATATCACTTAAATGGCAATCGGATGTACTATTTAGCAATGGCTCCCCAATTTTTCGGTACGATCGTTTCTCATTTGAAATCTCAGAAAATCGTTACAGAGACTGGATTCAATCGATTGATCATCGAAAAGCCTTTTGGTTCTGATTACCAATCTGCCTTTGAATTAAATGAGAAAATCCGTCAAGTCTTTCCAGAAGACGACATTTTCCGCATCGACCATTATTTAGGAAAAGAAATGATCCAAAATATTTCTGCGATCCGCTTTGCCAATAATATTTTTGAGTCTCAATGGAACAACCGCTATATCGATAATATCCAAATCACTTTTGGCGAGAGTTTAGGTGTCGAAGATCGTGGGGGATACTACGACCATAGCGGTGCATTAAAAGATATGGTCCAAAACCATATTCTCCAAGTACTGGCGCTATTAGCAATGGAACCGCCTGTCGCTTTTTCTGAAAAAGAAATTCGTTCAGAAAAAATCAAAGCCTTAAAAGCGATTCGTGTTTATGAAAAAGAAGAAGTTTTAGAAAACTTTGTCCGAGGTCAATATGCCGCAGGACAATTGGACGATCAAACGTTCAAAGGATACCGAGAAGAAGATAATGTTGATCCAGAATCGACAACTGAAACATTTGTTGCCGGAAAATTCACGATCGATAATTTCCGTTGGTCTGGTGTACCTTTCTATGTACGTACGGGGAAACGTCTAACTGAAAAAGGAACACGTATCAATATCGTCTTTAAACAAGTTCCTGTCAATGTGTTTAAAACATCGATCGATGAACCATGTAATGACACGACATTACCACCGAATGTCTTGACGATTTATATCCAACCAACAGAAGGTTTTTCATTCACATTGAATGGTAAAAAAGTCGGCCAAGGTTTTGCGACTGATCCAATCAAACTAGAATACCGTAATAGTGCTGAAATGGTCGAAAATAGTCCAGAAGCCTATGAAAAACTGATGCTAGATGCGTTAAATGGCGATAGTACCAATTTCTCTCATTGGGAAGAAGTTGCACAATCATGGCATATCGTTGATATCATTCGTCAAGTTTGGGATCAAGTACAACCAGATTTTCCAAATTACAAAGCTGGTTCCATGGGTCCTCAAGCAGCCTTCGAACTTTTAGAAAAAGACGGCTTCGAATGGATTTGGCAGCCTGATCATTGGTACCGTGAACGTGGCAAGTTGGATTGATCATTCAGCCACTTTGTCTGCTACTTTTAATCTTTATACAAAAAAGCGACCAAACACAAAATGTGTTTGGTCGTTTTTGACTTATTTCTCTTCAAAACCTTCTGCAACTGCTTCTGGATAGAACTCTTCAACAAGCTGTGCGCAACGTCCGCATAAGTGTGGTAATTTTTCATGGGAACCAACATCTTTACGGATCTGGCGACAACGATCACAAGTTTCCCCATCTGCTTTTTCGACTAAGATTGCCACATCATCAAAGACTAAAGCATTTTCAGATGCTTCCGTATTTTCTGGCATGATCGTAAAGTAATCTGGTGAGATGATCAATAATTGTGGAATATCAGCAGCAACTGCTGTTAATAAATGTGCCACTTGTTGATTCGGATAGATCGTTAATTTTGCTTCTAATGATTTACCGATCAATTTACTATTTCTTGCTTCTTCCAACGCTTTTAAGACTTTGTCACGGAAATCCATGAAGGCTGTCCATGTGTCCAACAACTCATCTTGGTTCGCATATTCAACATAGCTTGGTAATTCACTTAATTGAACATATGCTTCCTCTTCTTTTAAGAATGACCAGATTTCTTCTGCTGTATGAGGAATGATCGGCGTTAGTAATTTAGTCAAGGCAACTGCTGTCTCATAGAATACAGTTTGCATGCAACGACGTTGATAATCATTTTCTGCTTCGATATAAACCACATCTTTGGCAAAATCAAGATAGAAAGAAGATAGATCAACTGTTAAGAAATTCATTACCGTACGATAGATTTGCATAAAGTTATACTTGTCATATCCTTCTTCACGGATTTCTTTGATCACTTGATTTAAACGAACTGTCATATATTTATCGACTGAACGACGCTCTTCATACGCCACTGCATCTTTCTTCGGATCAAAATCATCCGTATTTGCTAATAAGAAGCGCATCGTATTTCTGATCTTACGGTAAACTTCCGCAACCTGACCTAAAATATCCATTGATACACGAACATCGGCTTCATAATCCACACTAGATACCCATAGACGTAGAATATCCGCACCGAATTGTTTGATTACTTTATCTGGAACGATCGTATTACCTAAAGATTTACTCATTTTCCGACCTTCGCCGTCTAATGTGAACCCTTGAGAAAGAACTGATTTATATGGCGCAACTCCATTGATCGCTACACTTGTCGTAATACTTGAATTGAACCAGCCACGATATTGATCGGAACCTTCAAGGTACATATCTGCCGGGAAAGATAATTCAGGACGTTGACGTAAAACTGCTTCATGGGAAGAACCTGAATCGAACCAAACATCCATGATATCTGTTTCTTTGGTGAATTCGCCATTAGGTGAACCTGGATGCGTAAAGCCTTCTGGAAGTAAGTCTTTCGCTTCTTTTTCAAACCAAATGATTGAACCATGGGCCGCAAATAACTCAGCAACATGTTCAATTGTTTCTGGCGTAATGATCGCTTCTCCATTTTCAGCGTAAAAAATCGGTAGTGGTACACCCCAAGCACGTTGACGTGAGATTACCCAATCGCCACGATCACGTACCATATTAAAAAGACGTGTTTTACCCCAAGGAATGATCCAATCAACTTTTTCAACTTCATCAAGGATGTTTTGACGGAAGTCATTGATTGAAGCAAACCATTGTGGTGTGGCACGATAAATGACAGGTTTTTTAGTACGCCAGTCATGCGGATAACTATGTGTGAAGAAATCCAATTTCAACAAAGCACCTTTTTCTTGCAATAAATCAGTAATCATTGGATTTGCTTTATCATAAAAGATTCCTTCAAAGCCAGGTGCTTCCTCTGTGAATACACCTTTAGAATCAACTGGTGAAACTACAGGTAACTTGTAGCGATTTCCAGCAATGTAGTCATCTTCCCCGTGTCCAGGTGCAGTATGAACTAAGCCAGTACCGGCATCTAACGTTACATGATCTCCCAAGATCACTAAAGATTCACGATCATAGAAAGGATGTGTCGCTGTCATGTATTCCATTTCTTGTCCAGCGAATTCTTTTAAGACGTTGACTGCTTCCCAGCCGATAGCTTGTTGCACAGTTTCCAATAAATCTTTCGCAACAACAAATTTGCGGCCATCTGCTTCGACTAAAACATACGTAAATGTTGGATTTACAGCAATCCCTTGGTTTGCTGGTAATGTCCATGGTGTAGTTGTCCAAATTACAAATGCAGTGTCTTCACCTAAAAGATCTTTGCCATCTTTGACAGTGAAAGCAACATAAATTGAAGGAGATTTGACATCTTTATATTCAATTTCTGCTTCAGCTAAAGAAGACTCACTAGATGGTGACCAGTAAATCGGTTTTAATCCTTTATAGATATAACCTTTTTCAGCCATTTTACCAAATACACGGATCTGCGCAGCTTCATATGAAGGATCTAACGTCACATAAGGATTTTCCCAATCCCCAGCTACTCCTAATCGTTTAAAGTCTTCACGTTGTTTGTCTACTTGTGAAAGTGCGTATTCGCGACATTTCTCCAAGTATTCTGCCATCGTCATTTCTTTTCGTTTGATCCCTTTGTTCGTCAATACTTGCTCGATCGGCAAACCATGTGTATCCCAGCCGGGTACGTATGGTGCGCGAAAACCTGACATTGATTTTGAACGGATGATGATATCTTTACTGATTTTGTTTAACGAATGCCCTAAATGGATATTTCCATTTGCATATGGAGGGCCATCATGAAGAATGAAGCTTGGTTTGCCTTCATTCAACGCTTGTCTTTGTTGATAGATTTGATTTTCTTCCCATTCTTTTTGCCATTCACCTTCACGGTTTGGCAAATTCCCACGCATAGGAAAACTTGTTTTTCCTAGTTGCAAGGTTTCTTTCATTTTCATACAAACACTCCTTAACTATAGTTTACAGAACGCAAAAAAGCATGCTCATCCTAGGGACGAACATGCCGTGGTACCACCCAAATTTAGTTACGATCGTAACTCTCAAAGACCGATAACGAGGTCAGCCGCTATTTCTTACTGATGTTCAGAAATAAATCAAGTAGAGGATCTTTCACTTTGCAGGGTCTTACCAATCTTACACTATCATCGGCTCGCTTTAAGAATGTCAAAATGCTTTTCTGTTCTACTCTTCTTCGTATTCTCCAGGAATGATCGAAAGGTCGATTGCTTGAGTATCAAAAGCAGTCACTGGAGACTCGTATACTCCTGTTTCAGAGTGTACATCACTTTCATTTTCATTGTCAAGCTGTTTTGCCAAAACTTCTTTGATTACTTCATGGCTATCTGTTACATAACTAGAGAAAGGTTGTAAGATCTCATCCCATTCTGGACTTTTTACTTGTTCAAGCTGTGACTCTAACATCAAGCTGATTCGTTGATGGAAGACACGAGTTTTCTTCTTCAAATCTTCTGTTTCTGTAGCTAATTGTCTTGCTTTTTCAGTCGCATCTGTCAAGATACGGCGTGCTTTTTCTTCTGCATCTGTAGTTAATTGGTGCGCACGCTTTTCAGCATTTGCAACCATTTCGTCCGCTTTGTTTTGTGCAGAAGTAACGATCACTTCTGATTCTTTACTTGCACTTGTTTTTACTTTGTCCGCTGTATCTTGTGCCACGATGATCGATTGATTCAAGGCATCTTTCAATTCATTGAAGTATTCAAGTTTTTCCTCTGAATGCTTCACTGCTTTTTCTAATTCACGGTTTCGTTGTGTCACTTCTTCGTAATCACGAACAACTAAATCTAAGAAATCATCTACTTCGTCTTGATTATATCCCCGCATTTTAGTTGGGAATGTTTTATTTTGAATATCTAATGGAGTTAAAGCCATGAGTAAACCACCTTCTTGTTTTATTTACGTAATACACCAAACAACACCCTGCACTTGTCTTTTTTCGTTTTCCCCTCAAGGTCTTGGATTTGTATTCTACCATATCCTCTGATCGAAACAATGTCTAATAACTCAAGTAGAAAGTCCGGTTTGGTATTTTCTGTCCAGTTGACTTTTACTTTTCCTGCTTCGATCAGTTGCTTCGAACGCTGTCTGGAAATATTATAGATTTCCGAGATCACACTGTCCAGTCTAAGTGAAGTCACTGTTCCTCTTTCTTGCGTCCAACTATCTTTTGGCAAGACCATATCTGTATACTTGATTTCCTCTAAGCGAACAGCTACTTTTCCGATCTTAGTCACTTGATTAACGACAAAGTGATCGACTTCATTTGCAATGAACACTTGCCATCGTTCATCATCTGAAATAATATCACCGAAGTAAGAACGTTTGATTCCAGTACCTACTAGCGTGCCTAGAATTTTCCCATGACTTAAATTGGCGAATTTACTCGGATAATGGACTTCATATAATGACATTTCAAAATCATCGTCAACAGGTTCATAGTAATCTGGGAAAATCAAGCAACGTTTTCGCTCCGCTTGCTCATATCCACCATACAACTGAAAACGCAAGTCACTGTTTTGGCGAATCAGGGTCTCTAAGATGTAGCACTGTCTCGGATCAAGAAATTCTGTCAGATAAGGTGCATACTGACTCTGGACCTGTTCGATCCAATCTCCGACAGAGTCGATAAAAGAACGTTCATCTACTCGGAAATGCTGATACACATTCGCATCCACTTGATTCCCTCCTATATCCCTGTTTGTTCTACATTAAAAAGCCATGATCAAAATCCAGTCAACGATATGTGCCAATCCTTGCACGGCCAGATTTAAAATCACAATCGATGCTAAGATCGTAAAATCGATTGGTCCAAATCTTAATGGCAAACGATCAAATAGGCTGATATATGGTTCACAGATTTTTGCTAATATACGTCCGAGATTAGACTGGTATCCACCAGGAAACCAAGATAATAACGCGTAGACTACTAGGATCATGCTATAAAAGTACGCAGCTCGTGAAATTAAATTAAGTAACATAAAAAGAATATAAATGTTTGCTCCTCCTCATTACAGATCAAACATACTTCCATCTGCGAAAGATTGAGCCGTCGAACTATCGATTTCCAGACCAGCAGGGGTACATAAGAAAATCTCATCCCCTACTCGTTTAATATCGCCATCTAATGCATAGACTGTCCCAGTTAGGAAGTCCACGATACGTCTCGCCTGTTTTTCTTCTACTAACCGAAAGTTGACTAACGTTGCTTCTCCTGCAATGATTCTTTTGGCAATCGTCATTGCTTCAGAGTAAGCACGTGGTTCCATCACTGTGATTTTTCCCGCTAATTGTGTTTTAGGTTGCGCGGATGGTCTCGTTTGTCTTTGCTCTTTTTGCGTATTTTTTGTAGAAGATTGATGTAATTCGATTACTTTCTTTGTTTCGTTCGTCGGCACATTCTCACGACCAACAGGACGAGTTGTCGTAGTTGAGCGTTGTTGTTTTTCAATCGGCTGTGAAACAGCTGGAGAATGTTGTTGATACTGTGTTTTTGTTTTAGTTGGTTGCGGGGCAACCTTTTGTTGTGTTTCAGGATAATCTTCGTATTCGTACTCTTCTTCATCAGCTAATCCGAAAAAATTAGCAATTGCTCCTCTGTTTAAAAGTGGCATTATTCTTCCTCCTCGTCTTTGAATAGCGCTGTTCCTACACGGATAAATGTAGCTCCTTCTTCAATTGCAAGCTGAAAATCTTGGCTCATCCCCATGCTTAGTTCGGTACATGGTGCATGTGTGTATTTTTTTGATTGGACAAGATCACGCAATTCTCTCAGCGTTTCAAACACTTTACGAATTTGTTCAGCAGAAGCATCCTTAGGGGCCATAGTCATAAGTCCCACTATCTGAATATCAGGAAAGGCTGCTAAAGATTCTAAGAAAGGTAGAAGTTCATCTGGTGAGATACCATGCTTAGAGGCTTCACCAGATACATTCACTTCCACAAAGCAAGCTAACTGCTTTTCTAATCTTTTTTGGATCTCTTCTGCCAATTTTAAACTGTCCAACGCATGAAAGTAATCAATTTCATTTACAATCAATTTTACCTTTCTGCGCTGTAAATTACCAATTAAATGCCACTTTACTTCAGAATGTTTAAGCAAATCTTGTTTTTTTTGCAACAATTTATCGACACGATTTTCTGCACAATGGGTCACTCCAGCAGTGATCAATTCTTCTGCTTGGGGCGATCCAACAGATTTTGTAACAGCTACTAGTGTAACTTCTTTCGGGTCACGATGAACAAGAGCACACGAATCCTGAATGTCTTGCTTGATATTCTGCAAGTTGTCAGCAATCATGTGCTCTTCCTCCTTTTATTTTTTACGACGGAAAAACGGCGGTGTATTCAATTCGTCGTCACCTTTTGTTTTTGTTTCTTCACGATTGAATGTATCAAATTCTTTTTTCTCAATAGTTTCATAATTAGACTCATCCACTTTAGGGCGAACATTTTGTTCGCGACGGATGTCCCAATCACCAAAACTGCTTTCATCTTCAGCAGTGATCGGTTTTGCTTGGTCCATGTCTAATCGATTGCTTTGAGCAGAAGATTGCGTTTGTGTTGGTGTTTGTCTAGCTGGACGACTAGACTTTCGTTCCTTTTTTGTTTCATCAATACCTGTAGCAATGACCGTTACACGGATCTCATCGCCCATTTCTTCATTGATCGATGTACCTAAGATGATATTTACATCGCCAGTTGCTGCATTAGCGACGATGTCTGAAGCGTCTTGTGCTTCGAACAATGTCATATCTAAGCCACCAGTGATATTCAATAGGACTTGTTCTGCCCCATCGATCGATGTTTCTAATAATGGAGAAGAGATAGCTTTCTTCGTTGCTTCGATCACGCGTTCTTCGCCACTTGCTACTCCGATACCCATCAAAGCAGTTCCTTGGTTTGCCATAACTGTCTTCACATCAGCGAAGTCCAAGTTTACGTAACCTGGAGCAGTGATCAGATCAGAGATACCTTGAACACCTTGGCGTAAGACATTATCTGCCTCACGGAATGCTTCAAGCATCGGTGTCTTTTTATCAACGACTTCAAGAAGACGGTTGTTAGAGATGATCAATAATGTATCCACGTTTTCTTTCAAACGAGCGATTCCTTCAGCGGCGAAACGACCACGTTTTGGTCCTTCAAATGTGAATGGACGAGTCACTACACCTACTGTCAATGCGCCTAATTCTCTAGCGATACCCGCAACGATCGGTGCTGCACCAGTACCAGTTCCGCCACCCATACCAGCAGTGATGAAGATCATGTCAGCACCTTCAAGTGCTTCACGTAAAGATTGTTCACTTTCTTCTGCTGCTTTTTGACCAACTTCTGGTTGTGAACCTGCACCTAAGCCACGTGTATATTTAGGGCCTAATTGAATCACTGTTTCTGCTTTTGAATTTTTTAATGCTTGTACGTCTGTGTTGGCAGTGATGAACTCAACACCTTTAACGTTTTCTTCAATCATACGGTTTACAGCATTTCCGCCTCCGCCACCGACGCCGATGACTTTGATTACTGCGCCGTCATTGATGTTATTATCAATTGAGAATTCCATGTTTTTTTCCTCCCACGATGATTAATCAAATATATTGGTAAAAAATCCTTTGATTTTACTTGTAACGTTTTCCCCAGATTTTTTTTCTTCTGGTTCTTCGTTATACGTTGTTTCTTCTGCCACATCATATTGTTCATAAGATGTGTGAGCTTCCGGCTCATTGGTTGTATAATGAACAGGTGCTGATTCACCCATTACAGCGATTTTAGCTAATTGATAGACTTCACTTAAATTCGCAGAGTAATCAACGATACTGATCACGTTTGTAAATACCGGATTTCTTAGACCCATTTGATTTGGTACATAAAGTTTTACATTTACGCCAAATATTTCCTGTGCCAAATCAACTACACCTGGAAGGCTTGCTGCCCCACCAGTTAGAACGATGCCGCCAGGCAGTTCTAACGCTTCGATTTGATCCAACGCTTCTTTTGCTTTGTTGAAGATTTGTTCCATACGAGCTGAGATCACTTCTGATAGATAATGCTCATCGACTCTAACAGGCTCTGTTTGGCCGATCACATCTACCGGAAATTCTTCTTGCTCTGAAGTACGTTCTGGGTAAGCATCCCCATAATTTATTTTTAATGCTTCTGCATTGTTGAATGACGTATTCAAAACGATAGAGATATCTTTTGTAACAAACTCGCCGCCTTCTTGATCCAGGCTTGTGAATTTCAACTGTTTGTCGTGCATGACAGCAGTGGTTGTTTGTCCGCCACCCATGTCGATCACGATCGTACCAAAATCTTTTTCTCCATCTGAAAGAATCGATTCAGTCAATGCTAAAGGTGTGATCACTAATTCGTTCACGATCAACCCTGCATTCTCAACACACTTGCGGATGTTATGAATGATTGTTTTTGGTCCTGTAAATAATAGACCGTACATTTCTAATCTGACACCGATCATCCCGCGAGGATCTTTGATGCCTTCGAATCCATCTACCGTAAAGTCCTGTGGTAAAATTGACACGATTTGACGTTCAGGAGGTATTGAACGAACCAGTGCAGCTGAAGCCACGTTACGGACATCTTCATCGGTGATTTCTTTTGAATCTCCGTTTACTGCAATCATCCCTTGGCAGTTTTCTACTTCAAGCATGTTTGCTGGTAGACCCACACTTACACTTTTGATTTGGATGCCGGCTTTTTCTTCTGCCTGACGCACTGCTCGCTGTATCGCTTGAACTGTTTTGTCGATATCAACGATGATGCCTCGGTTAATCCCTTCTGATTTTGCGTTCCCTACTCCAATAATATTCATTTGGCTGTCGATATATTCAGCCACGACAACTTTGACAGATGTCGTTCCAATATCAAGGCCTACGTACATTCCTGTTTTTGCCATGAATGGGATTCCCTCCTACTTAACTATTCCATATACATGCGAACAAATAACGTCCGTTTTAAAAATATACTTTATAGATATATTCACTGTTTCCAATTTTACCATAAATTACCAGTTTTTAGAAAGTAGATTATCACATTTTACAATGGTTTTCTTAATTTTCATCCAAACTTGACGAAGATGGGGTCGTATTTTCATTTGTCGGATTCATTTCGTCTTGATTCTCGCTGATTTCAGGCTCATTTTCGCTTGTTTCCGGTACAGAAGTTTGGTTTGTGCTTTCTTCTGTTCCTGCTTCTGTTCCCTCTTCTGATTCTTCTTCATCGTTATTTGAGTATGGGTAAGAGAAAATCCCTACTTCCATATCGATCACGCCATTTTCTTCCATTTCACTTGCTACTTGCGCATAAAAATTCATTTGTGTCGCTAAATTACTAATGTTGACGATCACCTGATTGCCATCATTCATATTTAGCTGGATCAAATTTTTATTAGTATCACGAGGCGTATACTTGATTTCTGAAATGGCTTTTTGCAATTCTGGTGATAGCTTATTATATTCGGTTGCTAATTCTTTGATTTTTGTTGAATCTGTGAATCCTTCTAAGATCGGTAAGTTCTTCGTAGGACTTTCAACCGTCTCATCTAACACCGTGCCATCTTCGATCACAGGATGATATTTCCCGTCCGTTAAAATCAAGGCGATCTCTTTGTATTCAGTGACAGACAGATCAAATGTATTGATGCCACTAAAAGCGATCGTAGCAGATTTTATCCGTGGTTGTTCTTTTTTCAACTGGTCGATATAAGTTTGGCGGTGCCAATACTGTCCCCAGATATGCTGGTTCATCTCTAATTGCGTATCATTCAATATTTCTTCTTTGGAGACGACCTCGTTTCCCGAAATAGAAACTGCCTCTAATTTACTTAAAGGAGAAACATAATAAATCAAAAATAACAAAGGAATCAACAGAATGGAAATGATTAAGCTCAGCCTACGATATAAAACTTTGTTTCGGTAATTCTTCAAGTTAGGTAAACGATCGATAAACGAACCATTATATGGTGCGCCGTCTTTCTTATGTTCGATTTCTTCATAGTCCAAGAAGTCTTCTTCAACAAGCGGGTCTTCGACTTTAGAAGGAATAGTAGCTTCTTGTTGCTCTTCCTTTTGATCGCTTTTTTCACTTGTTTCCAGCGGCTTCTCTGACTGCTCTTTATGTTCTTCTAAGTATTCACGGTTGGCCATTTGCCAAGGCGTCAACTTTTTTTCGTCGTTTGACTGCTCCGGCTTTTTTGTTTCTTTTTTCTTACTCATCTATGACCACCACCTTACTCTTTGATTAACGATTTTGCCAGTTGATACAAGCGCTCCGATGCATCCGGTATACCTAATGTTTTAGAAGCAGTTGACATGTTCTTTTGTAATGTTTCATCTGTCATGATCTCAGCGATCGCGGCGCCTAATGAATCACCGTCCAATTCTCCATCTGCAATCATCTTGGCTGCCCCAACTCGAACTAAGCTCATCGCATTTTTAGTTTGATGGTCGTTCGTCACATAGGGACTCGGGATAAGGATCGAAGGTAACCCTAAGGCAGTCAATTCAGCAATCGATGTTGCTCCTGCTCGACCAACTAACAAATCACTTGCCGCCATCACTTCAGCCATATCATTGATATAAGGTTGGATGCTGATGTTTGCTTTCGCTTCTCCAAGTGTTTCCTTAATGCTTTGATAATAGCGATCACCTGATGCGTAAAGAATCTGATAGTCAGTAGCAGTAAACGTGTCTAAATAAGAAGTAACAGCTTGATTGATTTTTAATGCCCCTTGGCTCCCGCCAAAAATCAAAACTGTTTTTTTCTCAGGATCAAGGTCGAATTTTTTTAGAATATCAGTTTTCATCGTATCTGCAACTTCTTGGGCACGTGGATTACCGATCAAAACCGATTTATTTTCTGGAAAAAATGTTGCTGCATCTTTAAAAGAAAGGGCGATCCGATCCACGTAGCGACTTAAAAATTTATTCGTCATTCCCGGAACACTGTTTTGTTCATGGATGATCGTCGGAATCCCTAACTTAGCAGAAGCATAGACAACTGCCCCCGATACATAGCCACCCGTCCCGATCACGATATCCGGTTGGAATTCTTTTAGTATTTTTTTTGCTTGATGGATACTTTTTAAAAATAAATGGATCGTTTTGACATTACCTAGTGAAAACTTTCGCTGAAATCCTTGGATCTCTAAGGTATGAAAAGGAATCCCAGTGGTTGGGACGATTTTATTTTCCAAACCACGTTTTGCACCTACATACATAAACTCGGCGTTCGGCTCTTGTGTTTTCACATAATTGACGAAGGCTAGCGCGGGATAGATATGTCCACCGGTTCCTCCACCTGTTACCAAAATTTTCATAGTTATTATCGCTCGTTTCTACTTTTCTATTTTAATTTTCTTACGGCTTCCATAAAGCGATCGCCTCGGATCTCAAAGTTAGGGTATTGATCCCAGCTTGCATTAGCAGGTGACAATAAAACCACGTCTCCCGGGTCGCTATTTTCTAAAGCTAATGGAACCGCTGCTTCCGCAGATTCTGCCGTATAGATCGTCGGGATCCCTGCTTTTTCACCCGCGTCTTTCAATTTCTCTTTTGTCTCACCAAACGTGATCAAGCCTTTGACTCCTTCAAGCGATGGAATCAATTCATCAAATGAATTTCCACGATCAAGTCCACCAGCAATCAAGATCATTGTTTCTGGTTTGAAACCACCTAAAGCCATCTTCGTTGCTAAGATATTAGTCGCTTTCGAATCATTATAAAATTTACGTCCTTGGACTTCACCAACATACTGTGTACGGTGAGGCACGCCATGAAAATGACTCAACGTTTCTTTTATTTCCTCATTTGATATGCCATGTTGTTTTGCCACTGTAATCGCTGCTAGTGCATTTTCAACATTATGGGCGCCTGGAACACCGATTTCTGAGGTATCCATCACTTTTTCTTTATCGTAATAAATGACTCCTTCAAAAGAATAAGCGCCTGTTTCCAAAACTTGATCTGTCGCAAAAGGCAATACTTTTGCCTTCGTTTTTCTACTGAGTTCTTGTAATTCTTTTTGGTTCCAATTCAACACGAGGTAATCGTCTGCTGTCATATTTTTTTGCAAATGCCATTTGGCTTTGACATAAGCTGGACGAGAGCCGTGATAGTCGATATGGGCTTCATAGATGTTCGTGATCACTGCAATATGTGGACGAAGATCAGTGATTCCCATCAACTGGAAGCTTGATAGTTCCATGACGATTTTATCTTCTGGACCAGCCTCTTGTGCCACACTACTTGCAGGAAACCCGATATTCCCTGCTAAACGTGCAACACCCGCCGATTTCCCTGCATTCAGCAATAAACCGATCATCGTAGTGGTCGTTGTCTTTCCGTTGGTTCCTGTAATACCTATAATTGGGCATTCCGCTACTTCGTAAGCTAGTTCAACTTCCGTAATTACCGGAATACCCATTTCTTGAGCTTTTGCAACTAATGGTTGTGTGTAAGGAATACCAGGGTTTTTGACAATCATCGAAAATTTTTCATCTAATAGTTCGATGGGGTGACTACCGGTCACGACTTTGATCCCTAAAGATAGCAATTCCTGTGCTTCAGGATTTTCATCAAATGGTTTACCGTCATTAACGGTGACAAGTGCGCCCAGTTCATGTAATAACTTGGCCGCACTAAATCCGCTTTTTGCTAATCCTAAAACAAGGATTTTTTTATTTTCATAAGTTGTTATTTTTTTCATTCTCGTCATCTCCTACCATACGATCCATAATGTGATCAATGAAGTAATTACACTTGTTATCCAAAAGACAGTGTCGATCTTCCATTCTGACCAGCCACTCATCTCGAAATGATGATGGATCGGTGACATTTTAAAGATTCTTTTCCCCGTCAATTTGAAAGAAGAAACTTGCAACATCACACTAGCTGTTTCAATGACATACATCAATCCGATCAGCAATAACGTCCATTCTTGATTGAGCATGATCGATATTGCCGCTAATAAGCCACCTAAAGCCAAAGAACCGACATCACCCATAAAAATTTTGGCTGGCTTACGATTGTAAACGAAAAACCCTAGTAAACCGCCCAAAACACTTAAACAGATGACTAATACGTCATACTGTTGTTGGTGCCAAGCAATCACTGCATAGGTCAAAAATGAAATACTGCCCAATCCAGCCACTAAGCCGTCGATCCCATCTGTCAAGTTGACCGCATTGGAAAAGCCGACTAGCCAAAAAATCGCAAATACTCCGTACAACCAACTTAATGGCAGATCGATGCCAAAAAAGTTCAGTGTTCCTGGATAACCTTCCCCACGATAAACGAGATAAAAGATGATTCCACCTGCGATTTGTCCGATCAGTTTTTGCTTTGAATTCAGTCCCATGTTTCTTTTCTTGAAGATTTTGATAAAATCATCCAAGAAGCCGATTGCCCCGTATAAAGCAAGGACAAAAAGTAAGATGAAAAGAGTAGGTGTCAACTGTTGTTGCCAAGCACCTACCCAGATACCTGTCAAGATCGCACTGACTAAAAACACCAATCCCCCCATCGTTGGAGTTCCGGCTTTTACATTATGCCATTTAGGTCCCTCCTCACGAATGGCTTGGCCTTGTTTTTTCATTTGAAAATAACCAATAAATAACGGCATTGTTGCAATCGTCATTGCACAACTACTCGCAATGGGGATCAATGTTTGTGTCAAATCCATGCTCTCTTCTCTCCTATTATTCTTTTAGATGGAAACTCAAGGTTTCATCAGATATTTTTTCATATGGTGCAAGGCTTTGTTCCGTTGCGTAACCATCGCCATTGAACGTCACTTCTACACCAAGTATTTTTCCTAGTTTCATGATATCTGCTTTTGACCAACCTGTTACATCAGGCATCAGTGCAGTACCACCAGTATATAAAATCAATTTTTCTCCAGATATCAGCTCATCACCATTTGCTGTGGACTGTGCTTGCACCTTGTCTCCATCACCGATGACTACTGGTTGCAACCCGCTTTTTTGTGCATCAGCGGCCGCAATATCAGGATTTAAGTTCCGGTAATCAGAGACTGTCACATTGCCAGTCTGCTTTTCTTCTGGTGTAGCTGTTTCAGCTTCTTTGAAATCCATTGCTCGTTTTAACAATGGGTTTGCGATTTTTGCTAAAGCTGTACGGTCATATGTCTTAGGATGTTTCATTGTCAGATATAACACATATTCAGGATCTTCAGCTGGTATCATTTCGACGATCGAATACAGATAAGCTGTTTCTCCTGTTAGGTAGCCTCCTGTATCTGAGGCAATCTGAGCAGTCCCAGTCTTAGCTGCGATGTTATATCCTGGAACACTATACACGCCATACGCACTACCATAATTTTCGTCTTCAATGACATCACGCATATACTCACGTACTTTTTCTGTCGTTTCTTTAGAAAACGGCTGTCCTAACACTTCCGTTTCAGTAGATACTTCTTCTCCGGTATTCGGATCAACGATCTTACTGATATAACGTGGTTGGATCATCGTGCCATTATTTGCGATTGCGCTGAAAGCTTTCATCATTTGGAAATTAGTCACACCGATCGCTTGACCATAGGCACTCATCGCTTGGTCAACGATATTGGCCGTCGGTAAAGCACCAGCTACTTCATCATCTAATCCAGAGTGAGTGCTTTGACCAAATCCTAATTTCTGCAAATAGTTATACCATTTACCACCCAAGCGTTGTTCAAGCATCACCATACCAACGTTACTAGACCAAGAAAGAGCTTGACGCATCGTCAGCATCCCTTTTTTACCAAAGTCATGGTCATTGATCGTTGCATCAGCCACTTTGATCTGTCCAGATAAGAACGATTCATTTTCATCAAATTTACCTTCTTCGATCGCAGCTGCTGTTGTGAATACTTTGATCGTCGAACCTGGTTCATAAGAATCTTGTACAAGGATATTACGCCATACAGCATCTTCCCCAGTCAATCCTTCCATCGTTTCAGGGTTGAACGTTGGGCGTTGAGCCATGGCAGTGATTTCACCTGTTTTAGCTTCCATCAAGACAGCTGTCAATTCTTCGGGTTGGTATTCTTCATTCACTTGGTCCATCAACGTTTCCAAGTAAGTTTGCAGACGACTATCAAGGGTCGTATAGATATTTTTCCCATCGGTTGCCGGTTCTTCTTCTGCTACGGTTCCAGGTAATGGATTTTGGAAGTTATCTTTTTGATAGTAGATCTTTCCATTTTGTCCACTTAAGATGTCATCATAAGCAGATTCGATTCCTAGACGTCCGACTAAACCAGTCTCTTTTTCATCAGGTACAGCGTACCCAATAAAGTGGGAAGAAAAGACACCACTTGGATACATACGTGCTGGATGGTTATCAAAATAAAGGCCAGTAACATTGGCCGCTTTCATTTCATCTTCAATGTTTTGTTTGGTTTCTTGGGTGATATTGCGCCCATAATTACCAAATTCTACTTGATACAAATTTTGATCGGCTCCATCACGGAGGACCTTCAATGCTTTGCTTTTTTCCATTGAAAGGTTTTTACTGATGATATCAGCAAGCGTATCAAAATCTTTTTCTTGTGCAAATAATTTTTTGTCTCCAGACGTATAGGTTTTGGAAAGAATCGCTTTGATCGAGTAAGACGTAGCATCTTCTGCTAAAGCTACCCCATTACGATCAAAGATCGTGCCCCTTTTTGCCTTGACCACTTCACTTCCTTGGTAAAGCTGGTTCGTTTTTTCTTCTAATGAAGTGCCTGCCACATGACCACCGATCACGATGTATGCAAAACGAACGGCAAATAAAAAGAACAATCCAATACTCGTAGCAAATAAAATGATACCTACTTTTTTGCGATTGTTCATCGGATTTAGATTTTTCTTTTCCATAAACCGCCGGAATTTATTTTTAAGACTCATTTACTTCACTTTCCTTAAATTGTCGTCATTGATTGACAACCCTTTTTCTTCTGCGATTTGTTTGACACGTTCGGTACGAGAAAGTTCACTTTTCTCTTGTTCCAAACTTATTTTTTGTTGTTTCTTCTCATTGGCTTCAACTTGTATTGAACCGATTTGTTTTTCCATGCCACTGATATTGGTTCTTAACATGACTGTCAACACACAAAGTGCAACGACGGAAAAAGCAATACACACTACTGCAAGCTTTTCAAAAATAGAGATTTGCTTCAAGCGCTTAGCTGGCGATTGAGGAAGAATGATTTCTTTCTCAGAGGGTGAATCTGGCAGAGGTTGCTCTGGTAGTTCAATTTCTTGTAAATCATATGGATATTGTTGGACTTTCTTTAATTCTGCCATTCTTCTACTCCTCTTTCTCTCTTATTTTTTCAGCGATACGCAGTTTTGCGCTACGAGAACGATTGTTTTCTGCTAATTCTTCTTCAGACGGTAACATCGGTTTTCTCGTGATCACTTTTAATTCCGGTTGGAACTCATCAGGTACGACCGGTAAACCCGGTGGTAGATCTTTGACTGTACTATATTCTTTGAACATGTTTTTGACGATCCGGTCTTCTAATGAGTGGAAAGTGATCACACTGATCCGACCATCGACCCTCAATAAACGGATAGCTTGTTCCAAGGAAGCTTCCTCAGCTCCTAATTCATCATTGACTGCAATTCGTACAGCTTGAAAAATACGTTTTGCAGGATGACCGCCTTTTCGTCTTGCTGGGGCAGGAATCACGTTTTTGATGATCTCTACTAACTCCCCGGTTGTTTCAATCGGATGATCTTTTCTCACCCGTTCAATTTCTCTGGCAATTTGTTTTGAAAACTTTTCTTCTCCATAACGAAAGAAAATCTTCACTAATTCGTTGTATGGATATTCGTTGATCACATGATAAGCTGACAATGGTGCCGATTGATCCATCCGCATATCTAAAGGCGCATCTTGATGATAACTGAACCCACGTTCCGCTTCGTCTAGTTGCGGCGAGGACACGCCTAAATCGTAAAGGATCCCATCGACTTTAGAAACGTATTCCGTCAGACGCTCTTCAAGTTCACGGAAGTTTGCTTTGATAAAAGTGACCATACCTTTTTCGACATACTCAGCCAAACGGATTTTTGCGTGATCGATTGCCTTTTGATCTTGATCAAACGCATAAAGATGACCCTCTGTATTCAATTGGCTTAATAAGTACTCGCTATGTCCGGCTCCGCCGAGTGTACAGTCCACATATATTCCGTTCGGTTTGATCGCAAGTCCATCTACCGTTTCTTTTAACATGACTGTATAGTGTCGAAATGTTTCAGTCATTAGTCAGCCTCTTCCTATTTCTTATAATCCGAAATCGATCATGTTCTCAGCGATTTCATCAAAGTTTTCTTCTGCAGCTTCTGAAAATTCTTGCCATTTGGCTTCATCCCAAATCTCAATTCGGTTTGACACACCAATAATGACACACTCTTTCGTAATTGTTGCGTAGTTTCTTAATGTATTAGGGATATTGATACGTCCTTGCTTATCTAGCTCGCATTCTGTAGCTGCTGAGTAGAAAAAACGCACAAACGTCCTAGCGTCTTTCTTTGCAAGAGGCATATCGTTTAGTTTCGATTCTAATTCGTTCCATTCACTCATTGGATAGCCGAAAAGACAACCATCTAAACCACGAGTCAACACGAATTGTTCGCCTAACTCCTCGCGTAATTTTGAAGGCACGATCAAGCGACCTTTTGCATCAATATTATGCCGATATTCGCCCATTAACATCGAAACTTCCCCCAATCCTCCACTAACTAAAATCAGTCTACCACAATCCCCCACTTTCTACCACCTTTTATAGGAAATCTGAGAATAACTTTTTTATTAGTAAAAAAAATTTTAACAATCAGGCTGCAAAAAGATTTTTAAAAGTCTTTTAACAGCCTGATTGCGTCATATTAGAGAAATGAAAGGATGTTCAAGACGATCAATACGACATACATGACTAAGGTAACCAAAAAAGTAAGTCGCCAAGTCATTTTGAAATAACGTGAATACACGATTTCGTCATAGTAATAAGCTTGGAATAACGCAATACAGATTGCCATCAAAAGGATTGTGATCAATAAAAAAGGCAAAAATGAAGACGTAGCGGTATTACGAGACAATGCGTGGATACCTCCCCACAAAAAGGGAACGGCTAAATCAGGTGCTTTGACTTTAAAACGGCGAGTCAGAGCAAAGATCTTAACTAGAAATTGACAACCAAAAATCACGATTGCCGGAAAGATGTACCAAAATAATACAAGTGGTGAAAAACTGCCCATACGACAAATCTCCTTTTTAATCGTTGCGTTAAGTATACGTGATTTAGTTTACACAACGATTTCATTTAGTTTAAATTTATACTGTTTTATTACTTTACTATAGCCCTTTTTTACAAATCAACTCATTGTTGGTCAAAGGATAGTCTCTTTCAATGTGTTCTTTTCAAGAATTAGTTATAATAGAAGAAAGAAGTATTGAGGAGGTTCCCAATGATAAAGTATTTCACACTCGAAGACCAAAAATTGATTGACTCATCGGAAGAAACTGCTGAAACCGTTTGGTATTGTGTCGAGCGTCCTACAGGAGAAGAGATCGATCAGTTGATCGAACAATTTCAGATACCTAGAGATTACCTTACGTCTGTCTTAGACGATGCAGAAAACTCACGGGTAGAAGAATTCAATCAAGAAAAATTAACGAAACCAGCATTATTGTTGTTACAATACCCATTTCCAAAGACAAGTCCTAGTGGGTATTTCCAAGTAGACACCTATCCGTTCTCGATTATTCTCACGCCCAAAAAGAAGCTTATCACAATTACCAATCATGAACCACTTTTTTTGAAGAAAGTGTTCCAACAAACGTTTCATAAAAATGACCTTTCGGCAAATCTAAATATTTTTATGCAAATGCTTTGGCAGATCACTCAATCTTTTAACACCTACTTATCTTCATTACTTGCTCAATGTGATTTGCTTGAAACGCAATTAAAAGTTTCAACTGAAAATAAACAGCTATATCAAATCATGGATATCCAAAAAAGTTTAGTGTACTTCAAAGAAGCGACAGCCTCCAACCTTGAAGCCTTACAACACTTAGCCGAAAATCAAGCTGTCCAAAATAATCACGCTTTGATGAATCATCTAAGAGACGTGATCATCGAAACCGAACAAGCGAAAACAACTGCTCGTATCCGCTTAAAGCTAGTCGAGCAAATGAACCAAACTTTTTCAGCAATCATTTCCAACAACTTGAATAATATTATGAAAATTTTAACTTCTTTAACGATCATCTTAACGATCCCTACAATTATCGGAAGTATTTATGGGATGAACATTAAACTACCAATTGCTGAAAGGGATGATGCGTTTCTCTGGCTGATCTTATTGACCGTGATCATTTCCCTGTTAACCACTTATTATTTAAAAAAAGGGAAGTTTTTATAGAGATGCCCTCTTGTAGAATAGGCGAAAAGCATGTAAAATTAAGTTAACAATAATAAATCGAGGTAATCACGATGCGAGAAAAAAAACAAACGAGTACTTTTGCGAAAGTGACCAAATTAGTGATTTGGACAATGTTGATTTTGACAATCGGTTCAGTCGTTTTAACTGCTGTAATCAGTGTAATGTAGATAACTGCTAATAACCTTAGTCTCTTTATGACCAATGATAAAAAAAGCAGAGCTTGGAAATCATTTCTGATTTTCAGGCTCTGCTTTTTTAGTTGAATGCTTCTTGCATCGTTTTATTTTTTCGCTAAGCGCAGTAATTCTTTGGCATGTTCGATCGTTAATGGTGTGATCTCACTACCTGCCAACATTCGCGCAATTTCATTTTCTCTTTCAGCCGCAGCTAGTTCGGCAACAGATGTTCGTGTTCTTCCACCGACTACTTCTTTTACAATGTAGTATTGATAATCCGCTACAGCAGCTACTTGGGGTAGATGTGTGATGCAGAGTACTTGAGAATACTTAGAGATTTTCAATATCTTATCTGCAATGGCTTGTGCCACTCGGCCACTGACCCCAGTATCTACTTCGTCAAAAATGATACTAGTCACCCCATGCTCAGAAGAAAAAATGGTTTTCAATGCAAGTAATACTCGGGACAACTCACCGCCTGAAGCAACTTTGACCAGCGGTTTCAATGGTTCTCCTGGATTCGTCGTGATATAAAATTCAACGACATCAATCCCTTGCTCGTCTAATCGTCCATCTGTTCGATTGGAAAAACGAACTTCAAATTCGGTATTTTCCATATACAGGCTCTTCAATTCACGTAAAATCGACTGTTCTAACTCACTTGCGATGGCTTTTCTTGCTTGATGTAATTCATTCGCACATTGAAAAGCCCGTTCTTCTTTTTGAGTGAGTTCTTGCTTCATTTTATCAAGCTGACCTTCTGTAAAGTCGGAAGAATCTAGTTCCTCTGAAATTTCTTCGTAGTAGGCTAAGATTGCTTCAACTGAATCACCGTATTTACGTTTTAATTGTCGGATCGTTTCCATACGTTGCGTTACTTCCTCTAAACGATTTTCATCTAGTTCAAGTAAATCGATTTGTCTGCTCATATCCCCTACTGCATCCTGCAACAAATAGTAGGCACTCTGGATATTCTCAAAAATCGCTTCGTATTCTGGATCAAGATGCGCGATACTCTGTATTTCAGAAACAGCCATCCCGACACCATCAAGACTGCTTTGTTCCCCTTCACTTAATGCGCCGTAACCCGTAGCCAAGCCATCAACGATTTTTTGATAATTACTTAACTTATCGCGCTCTTCTTTTAGTTTTTCTTCTTCACCAACTACTAGTTGTGCAGCTGCGATTTCTTCTTGTTGAAAGTTCAACATATCGATGCGTTGCACATAGTTTTTTTCGTTTTGTTGGATTTTGCGTACTTTTTTTTCTAGTTCACGATATGCTTCATAAGCTTCTTGATATGTTCTTTTCTTCTCTTGGAACGTTGCATCCCCAAAACGATCAAGTAAAACAAGATGCGATTCAGGTTGTAGTAATTCTTGGTGTTCATTTTGGCCTTGGATATCCACTAAGTAACCACCGACACGTCTTAGATTCGCCAATGTAACAATATGCCCGTTGATCCGACAGACATTTTTTCCTGTCAATGACATATCACGGCGAACAATCAGGTTTGAGCCATCCGACTCGATCCCCAATTCTTCCATCAATGATTCAAAGCCCTTTTGCTTTGGCCATTCGAATAATCCTTCAAGAATACATTTATCCGCACCTTGACGGATATAATCACTTGATCCGCGACCCCCTGCTAATAAGCCTAAAGCATCAATGATAATTGACTTACCCGCACCGGTTTCTCCTGTTAAAGCAGTCATTCCTTCATGAAACGACAACCGCAACTCAGGAATAATCGCAAAATTGGTGATACTGATTTCTTGTAGCATTGCAATCACTCCTTAGATTAAAGGTAATGCAGAAAATCTTTCTTTAATTGAACAGCATCTTCTTCCAATCGTGTGATCATCAACACATTGTCATCATCATTGATGATCGAGAATAATTCTTTTTTGTAACGCTTATCGATCAGATTTGCAGCAGCTGAAGCATTACCCGGCAAGGTTTTCAAAATAACGAATTTCTCCATCTGGTCAACAGCTACAAATGCGTCTTTCAATAGCTTTTCTAACTTTGTGTTCACATCTTCACTTGTTTCAGCAGGCAAACTATAACGATAGCCGCCATCTACAGCTGGAACTTTGATCAATTTCAGCTCTTTGATATCTCTTGAAATCGTCGCTTGCGTGACAGAGATCCCTCTATTTTTTAGTATTTCTACAAATTCTTCTTGTTTACGTATATCTTGTTCATTCAGTAATCGAGTAATCAAACGATGTCGATCTTTTTTTCTCATGCTCAATCCGCTCCTTCGCCAATCCTTCTTCTATCAATGATAGCTTATTTCAAGCGCTTAATAAAGAAGAACTCATAGTCTTTTTTTGTCATTTTTCGAGACTATCGCTTATGCGTAAATTGTTCATGAGCCATTTCAACGATTTGAACTGGATCAACGTTCGCATAGATTGTTCCTTTATCTGATACTTTTTTCAAGTGCGCTAAAAATTCAATATTTCCTTCTCCACCAGTGATTGGAGAATAACTTAGATCCAATACATCAAAACCATGTTCTGTAGAAAAAGTCAAAATTTCTTCGATAACTTGTTGATGTGTTGCAGCATCACGGACGATGCCATTTTTGCCAACAGCTTCTCTGCCTGCTTCGAACTGTGGTTTGATCAATGCGATCACTTCACCTTCTGGTTTTAAAATCGCATGTAAAGGTGGTAACATCAGTTTCAAAGAGATGAATGAAACATCGATAACTGCCACTTCAGGAACACCTTGATCAAAATCTTCTGGTTTTGCATAACGAAAATTAACGCGTTCCATCACTACCACTTTGGGGTCTTGGCGGATTTTCCATGCTAACTGATTATAGCCCACATCTAACGCATAACTCATCTTTGCACCATTTTGCAGTGCTGCATCTGTAAAGCCTCCAGTAGATGCCCCAATATCAAGCAATACCTTATCCTTTACTGTCAGATCAAACTGCTTTAATGCCTTCTCTAATTTTAACCCACCACGAGATACATACGGCAATTTTTTTCCTTTGACTTTTAGTTCACTGCTCACAGGGATTTTCTCTCCTGGTTTGTCAAAACGTTCATTTTTTTCATTATAGATCAAACCAGCCATCACAGAACGTTTTGCTTGTTCCCTCGTTTCAAATAGCCCTTGTTTGACAGCTAATACATCTACTCGTTCTTTTTCCATCCTTTTCCTCACTTCTCATCGAATCGTTTGACCAATTGACGAAGGATGTCTCCATCAAATGAACAAACTTCTTGTTCTAACTGGGCAATGATCTCATTAGCGGAATGGATTTCTTGTTGCAAGGCAGCTCTTGTCTGCTCGATTCCTAATAAACGAGGGTACGTATTTTTATCCGCTCGCTCATCCTTGCCCGCTGTTTTTCCTAACGCTTCAGTCGTGCTAGTTACATCCAATAGATCATCGCGGATTTGAAATGCTAAACCGAGATGTGCGGCGATTTTTTGTAATTGAAGCAAGACTTCTTCTGGTTGTTCCGCTAAAATACCCCCAGCTAGCAAAGCATAGCGTATAAGACGTCCAGTCTTTCGCTCGTGGATCAGTGCTAATTCTTCTAGCGTCAACTCTTTCGTTTCACCTTCGATATCTGCCGCTTGACCTGCTACCATTCCTTGGGTTCCAGCGCTAACAGCTAATTGCTGCAATAACAATAATTTTGGTGAATTGGCTAAGTGAGTCATACTGATCAACTGAAAGGCCCCTGTTAGTAAACCATCGCCTGCTAAAATCGCTAAAGCTTCTCCGTAAACTTTATGGTTCGTTGGCTTGCCTCTGCGCAGATCATCATTATCCATCGCAGGAAGATCATCATGGATCAATGAATACGTATGGATCATTTCTAATGCGGCTGCCACTTGGTAAACCGAAGTGTTGATCTTGGTACCAAATGAAGAGACAGTTGCTAGTAAAGCAAGTGGTCGGATTCTTTTTCCGCCCGCATGGATCGAATAGACCATACTTTCCTTCAGACGTTCATCCGACGTATATTCCGTAATGAAAGAAACCATTTCTTCTTCTACCAAAGGCAGGTGGATCTCAGAAAAATCAGTTAGTTCCATCATTCTCCCTCTTTCTCGTCAAAAGTGATTTCTTCATTCGTTTCAGTCATCATTTTTGTTAATGTTTCTTCCGCTTTCGAAAGTGTATCTTGACATTGCTTACTCAATTCCATTCCTCTTTTGAACGCATCTAACGCTGATTCTAAAGGGACATCTCCTTGCTCTAATTGCATGACGATTTTTTCTAATTCTTGCAATGATTCTTCAAATGTTGGATTTGCCATCTTATTCTGTCTCCTTTTCGATCTGTTCCACTTTGCCTTTGACCCGTCCATCTGCATAATGAATGACTAATTCATCACCGACTTGGATCTCTTCGACACTTTTTGCTACTTGATCATTCAACGTCGTGTAGCTATATCCTCTACCCATGATTTTTAAAGGACTAAGTAAATCAAGTGATTGAACCGCTTGTTGAAATTTTTGTTGCTGTTGTTGCATATATTGTTGGATTTTTTCTGCTAATCGTTTTTCTAAGTAGCTTGTTTCTTGCTTGGCTGCTTTCACTCGATAAATTGGTGCGACTTGTTGCAACTGATGACTTAAATTCAACGTTTGTTTTTCTTTTGCATGATAAATTTGCTGTGTCGCTTGATACAGACGTTGCCGCAATTGATCTAATTTGATTGTTTGTCCTTCGTAAAGTCGTTCAGGTTGACGAAAAACATAAGATTGTCGCGCTCGAGCAAATCGTTCTTGCTTTCTTTGGATCTGACGTAAAAAACCTTGTTCTAAGCGTGCTTGTCGTTCTTTGATCCGCATCAACTCTTCAGATAGCACTGGTACAGCCAATTCAGCTGCCGCAGTCGGTGTCGCTGCGCGAACATCTGCAACTAAGTCGGCGATCGTCGTGTCTGTTTCGTGTCCGACAGAGGAAATACTTGGCGTTTTGGCTTGGTAAATGGCACGAGCCACTCGTTCCTCATTGAAAGGCCAAAGATCCTCAATCGAGCCGCCTCCGCGTCCGATGATCATCGTATCGAAATTCCCCAGCTCTTCTACACGTTGGATATTGCGAACGACATCATCTGCAGCCTGATTTCCTTGGACGACCGTTGGGAACAAAACAAGCTGCGCAATCGGATAACGACGTTTGACCGTCGTGATGATGTCACGAATGACCGCACCACTCGGACTTGTTAATACGGCGATCCTTTTGGGAAATCTCGGTAGCGCCTGTTTAGGTCCGGCAAATAGGCCTTCTTTCATCAATTTCTCTTTTCGTTCCTCTAACTCTTGGTAGAGCGCACCGACACCATCCGGCTCCATATGTTCTACGTAGATTTGATAAGAACCACTGGCTTCGTAAAGAGAGATACGACCAATCACTAATACTTTCATGCCCTCTTTTGGTTGGAAACGTAACTTTTGGAAAGCCCCCTTGAACATGATCGCAGAAATTTTTGCATGATCATCTTTTAAGCTGAAGTATTGATGCGCATTTGCTCGCATACGGAAATTTGAGATTTCACCAGTTAAATAAACTCTTTCCAAATATGGATCTGCTTCGAATTTTCGTTTTAAATATTTGGTTAACGTGGTGACCGTGAGATACTCTTGCGTCATAACTCGCCTCGCTCCGCTTCAGCTGATTGCACCGTTTGTGCCATCAGCATCGTGATCGTCATTGGTCCTACTCCTTTAGGAACAGGTGTGATGAAGCTTGTAAGAGGAGCGACTTCATCAAATTTGACATCACCAATCAATTTGCCTTCCTTATCGCGATTCATACCGACATCGATAACGACTGCACCAGGTTTGACAAAATCCTTCGTTACAAAGTGACCGCGACCAATAGCTACCACGAGGATATCTGCTTCTCGCGCTAATGCTGGAAGGTCCTTCGTTTTTGAATGAGCGATCGTGACTGTCGCATCCGCCATCAATAAAAGTTGTCCCATTGGTTTACCAACAATATTACTACGACCGATCACTACAGCACGTTTGCCTGTTAAATCAATATTATAAGCTTCAAACATTTTCATGATTCCATAAGGCGTACAAGGGATCTTATCCGGATTTCCTGCAAACAAGCGTCCTAGATTTAATGGATGGAAACCATCGACATCTTTTTTAGGATCGATAGCCAATAATACTTTTTCTTCATCAATATGCTCTGGCAATGGCAACTGTACCAGTATGCCATGGAAAAGAGGATCGCGGTTGTATTTCTCGATTTCACTCAACAGTTCATCTTCTGAGATTGTTTGACTATAGCGTTCTACTTTTGAATAAATGCCTAATTGATTGGCTACTCGCTCTTTATTGCGAACATAGACTTGGCTTGCTGGATTTTCGCCAACTAATAAAACAACTAATCCGGGATTGATTTGTCGTTCATTAAGCTCTTTTACTTTTAAAGCAAGTTCTGCTTGCATTTTTTCTGCTAATTCTTTTCCATTTATCAGTTCTGACATACGATCACTCCCAGATATTTTTGCTTTCATTCTACCATAGAAATCTCTTGTAACATAACCTGATTTCTTGACCATCATAGAAAAAAGCTAGGACTTACGCCCCAGCTTCTAATTCTTTCAACACATTCGATAACATACCATTCACGAACTTACGTGAGCGGTCGTCACTGAAGGTCTTCGCTAACTCGATTGCTTCATTCAATGCAACGGTTGCAGGTACGTCATCCACGTACATCATTTCGAAAATCGCGATTCTTAAAATAATCAAATCCATTTTGGAGATACGGTTGATCCGCCAATTATTTTTTAAATGCTTTTCAATGATCGTGTCTAACGATTCTTTTTTTGCACAGACGCCACCTACTAGTGTGTCTAGATATACCGGAACAAATTCTGATTGCTCTTCATTGATCATCTCTTGGTGATCCAACTCGATCGCATTGAAAATCGCATCTTCTTTCGTCAGATCAGTATTGAAATCTAATGGGAACAATGCCTGTAATGCCATCTCGCGAATTTCGTGTCTTGATAACTCTTTATTCATTTTCTTCCTCTTCGTCCTCAAAAAGTTCATCGATTGCTGGTTGTTCCAATTTTTCTGGCACAACTGCTACGACATGGATATTGACTTCAGCTAGTGCAATGTCGGTCATGAAAAGTACTTCTTGGTTCACTCGATCTTGCATTTCCATCGCTACTTTTGGTACTGAAACGCCATATTCTAAATAACAATATAAGTCAACTTTCAAACCTTCTTCATCATTGACTAAATATACACCTTTACCATGCGCTGCGCGACCTAGCAATTCTGTGACATTGCTAGCAAAAGTTCCACGCATCCCGTAGACACCTTCGACTTTAGAAGCTGCAATACCGATAATGACTTCGATTACTTCTGGTGCAATCACGATTTCTCCTAAATCTTGATTAGCATGTAAGACTAAGTTTTTTTCGTCTGCCATTTTTATTTATTCCTCCTTTTGCCTACGTACATCCCTCACTTCAATAAGCTCCGTTCATGTACCTAGGAAAACTGTCGCCTGCAAATCAGTCATGCGTGAAAAACGCGCCGTTTACAATCGCTTGATTTCTCTTATAGTGTATCATTAAATGAGCCCATTTTCTATAACAAAGTCTGAGTTTTGACATTTACATTTATTGAAAAAGGCTAATCGATCATAAAATAATCAATTCTTTTGGTGAGTGAGTCAACACCCGATTTCCTTCAGCCGTGATCAACAGATCATCTTCAATCCGGACCCCGCCAACTCCTGGTAAGTAAATACCTGGTTCATCTGTGATGACATTACCAACAACAAACGGCTTCTCTGCACGAGCAGATACATTAGGCCCTTCGTGGATCTCTAACCCAATACCGTGGCCAGTCGAATGACCAAATGCTTCACCGTAACCATGTTTACTGATATAGTCTCTAGCCACTGCATCAAGCTGGATTCCTGTCACACCTGGTTTAGCAGCTTCTAACACTGCTAATTGAGCATCCAAGACGATTTGATAGATTTCTTTCAGCGTTTCTCCTGGATCACCGATCGCAAAAGTACGAGTCATATCAGAAACATAGCCTTCGTAGTAACAGCCAAAGTCGATCGTGATCAAATCCCCTTGTTCAATGATCTTTTTGCTAGCAACACCATGTGGCATTGCGGAACGAACGCCACTTGCCACGATCGTTTCAAAAGATACACCGGATGCACCTAGTGAGCGCATATAGAAATCTAATTGGTTCGCAACTTCGATCTCTGTCATGCCTGGTTGGATCATTTTTAGGATATGATCATACGCCATGTCAGCGATACTACATGCTTTTTCAATGATCACTAATTCATCGTCATCTTTTACTTCACGCAATTCTTCAATCATGTCAGAAACAGGGATCAATTCTGCATCAAGTAATTCTTCTAATACCGAATACTCTAAAAATGACACTGTACGTTCTTCAAACGCTAGATTTTTCAAACCTTCTTTGCGCGTCAAATCTGCTACTTCTTCAAAGATAGGGGCAACATTTTTGATGATCTCAAAGCCTTGTGCTTGTGCTGCTGCTTGTTCTGTATAACGAAAATCCGTAATAAAAAAAGCTTTATCTAATGTGATCACAGCTAAACCAGTCGTTCCGGTAAAGTTTGTCAAATAGCGGAGATTGTAAGGACTTGTCACTAAAAATGAATCTAGATTCGCTTCTCGCATTTTTTTGCGTAACTTTTCTACTCGTAACATCATGTGTAAATTCCTTCTTTCTTTGCACTCTTTTTATCATTATAGCAAACTTTCTTTTTTATAGGCATAAGAAAGATAAATTCCCTCAATAGAAACGAACAAAGCGTTCTGACTTGAACTTTCACTCAAGTCAAAACGCTTCATACTTTTATTTCTAAGATCTTTTGCCAAAGAAAAATGAAACAACTGCAACTAAGATCACTGCCCCTAAAATAGATGGAATAAGTGCCATACCAGCAGCGCTCGGTCCCCAGTTGCCAAAAATCGCTTGACCGATCGTTGAACCAATCAAACCAGCAATAATATTTGTGATGCATCCCATTGAATTTCCTTTACTTGTGATTGCTCCAGCAATCGCTCCAATGATCGCACCAACAATCAATGTCCATAACCAACTCATCGTATAACCTCCCTCTTTACTTCTTAAGTTTATCATAAGAAATAAAAACCAAGCAAACGATGAGGGTTCGCTACAGATCATTTACGCTTAAAAATACCAATCACACCTCGTTTGACTACGTCGAACAAACTGAGAGAGCGCACCATGTGACTTGGGTCGACATATTTTCGAACTGCTCGTAAAACTTCCTTAGGGCGCTTAGCAGAAAATGAATACGTCCCATTTTTCTTTGTTCGAATCGCAAAACGGGGAATCCATTTCCCTTTGAACATCACTGAGGCAATTACTACATCGACCTCTTCCCAAGGGATCTGCACAAATTTACGTGCATCGCGATCGTTGTAAAATTCAAATCCTTTATCCCCGATCATGATTTTTCCATATTCTGCTACCCCTAGATAAGAGGTGGCATTCATCGTTAAGTCCACTTTTGTATTCAGCGATTGGACCATTTCAATCACTCCATTTCTAATCAATCTAAAGTTATATTAAGTAAAAGAAGGTAGGTCAGAAGCGGTTGACCTCACTTATACTCACAAGTTTTCGCTTCTATATCAAGGTCATCTTATCATAAATTATATGCCTTTTCGAGCATAGACACTACCTTCAACGAACAGTTTCTCCCATTCACTCCCTGATGTAACAGGACGATTGAAGAGACCAATCTCGATACGTTTCAAGAAAAAAGCTGCAACAAAAATCAATGATTGATTTCTGTCACAGCTTATCTTTTATTCCTTTAGATTACATTAAACCGATCAAGTGGAATACGATACCCACTACGAATAATCCAAGAATGATAACGATTGGTGAAACTTTTTTCTTCAATAACCACATACAGAACAATGTTAGTAACAATGCAGCTAATCCAGGGATCAAGCTGTCTAAGTTGTCTTGTAATGTTGTTACTTTGTATTCAGATAGAGAAAGTCCAGCTGCTTGTTGTTCCAAAGCACTCTTGATTCCTTCAGCACCTGCAGGTAAGCTGCTCCAGTCAATGAACGCGCCATCGTCAAGTTTAACTTCTGATACTACTGGTGCGAAACCAATAGATACCCAACGGTTAACTAATGAACCTAAGATGAACATCCCTAAGATTGAAGCACCTTTAGTGATATCTTGCAACAATCCACCAGATAAATCTTCTGTGATTTTAGAACCAGCTTTGTAGCCGAATTCTTGTGTGTACCACATAAATGCCATACGGATGATATTCCAAGCAACGAAATAAATGATTGGGCCTAAGATGTTACCAGCCATCGCTAGAGAAGCTGCTAAAGCACCAAGGATCGGTCTTACTGTAAACCAGAAGACTGGATCACCGATACCAGCTAAAGGACCCATCATACCAACCTTAACCCCTTGAATCGCAACATCATCAACAGGTGCGCCATTTGCACGTTCTTCTTCTAGTGCAAGAGTTACCCCGATGATTGGTGAAGCAACGTATGGATGTGTGTTGAAAAACTCTAAATGACGTGTCAACGCAGCCGCACGGTCTTCTTTTGTTTTATATAATTTCTTGATCGCTGGGATCATTGAGAATGCCCAACCACCATTTTGCATACGTTCGTAGTTCCAAGATCCTTGAAGGAAAGTCGAACGCAACCAAACAGAAATACGATCTTTTTTAGATAATTGAATTCTTTCTTCTGCCATTTCGTGAACGCCTCCTTTAATAGTTATCGATGATATCGCCTAGTGGGTCACCAGTATTTGAGCTTCCGCCGTTACCTGAACCACCTTGTTTAGAAAGTGCCAAGTAAATAAGAGCTAAAGCAATACCGATTGCGCCTAGACCGATAAGAGTGATTTCTGATACAGTTGCCAAAACAAAACCGATTGCAAAGAATGGCCATACTTCTTTTGTAGCCATCATGTTGATAACCATTGCGTAACCAACGGCAACGACCATTCCACCACCGATAGCTAATCCGTCTGTTAACCAAACTGGCATAGATTCAAGTAAGCTTCTTACTGGACCTTCACCGATTGCTAAGATCAAACCAGCAGGGATTGCAATACGAACACCTTGCATACAGATTGCAACAATATGCCATAATTCAACTTTTCTAAAGTTACCTTCTTTTGCAGCAGCATCCATCAAATGAACAAACGCTGTCGCAATCGTACGACAAATGATTGTTAACAATAAACCAGCAACAGCTAGTGGCACAGCAATCGCGATTGCTGAAGAAACGCCGGCTGAACCTTGACCACCTAAAACTAAAATAATTGCAGATGCAACAGATGCTAAAGCAGCATCGGGAGCGACAGCGGCACCGATATTTGCCCAACCTAGCGCGATCATTTGTAATGTACCACCTAAGATAAGACAAGGAACTAGATTTCCAGTTACTAAGCCGATCAACGTACATGCAACAACTGGTTGATGGAATTGAAATTCATCAAGAATTCCTTCCATACCAGCTAAAAATGCGACGATGATGACTAAGATCACTTGAATAATATTTAAATCCATGATAGTAATCCTCCATTTTTTCTGATAATTAATTAAGCACGATTTTTCAATTCATCTTGCGCTTTTTTCAAAATTTCATCCATGTTTCCTTTAGAGTCATTCGGTACTTTACGTACATCGAATTTCACGCCAGATTCTTTCAATTTATTGAATGAGTCAATATCATCTTGACTGAAAGCAAGTACTTTATTTGGTTGTACTTTACCTGGAGAATGCGCCATTGAACCGACGTTCACTGTTTCTAGTGGTACGCCACCTTCAACTGCACGCACGACATCTTGAGGATTTTCAAACAATAGCAATGCGCGTTGTCCACCAAAATGTTGATCGTCTTTTGCAAGTTTGATCATTTGTTCAACTGGTACAACGTGAGCTTTTACCCCAGGAGGTGCAGCTTGTTGGATCAATTTTTTACGTAATTCATCTTTTGCTACAGCATCAGATACAACGATGATACGTGTTGGTTTTGTTGTTTTTGTCCAAGCAGTTGCTACTTGTCCGTGCAACAAACGTGAATCAATACGTGCTAATACATAAGTGAATTTACCAGGTGCTCCTGAAGTACTAGCTTCTTGTCCTGCAGCTTTAGTTTCTACTACTGGCTCTAATTCTTCTGGTTTGACTTTCACACCTTCTTTTGCTGTTTCAATGATATGAGCAGCAATTTCATGCGCTGATTCCATTGAAAAACGTGAAGCATATGCTTCGATCAGCATAGGCAAGTTCAAACCACTTACGATTGCCCACTTATCTTTGTGTTCTTCAAATAATGTGTTTGATTGATTGAACGGAGTTCCGCCCCATAAATCAACTAAGAATAAGACTTCGTCTTGGTTATCGAAGGAAGCGACTGCTTCTTCTAATTTGGCTCTCAAGTCATCTGGACCTTCACTCGGTTGTAAAACAACAGCTTTGACGTTTTCTTGTTCGCCAAAGATCATTGAACCCGACTGTAAGATTCCTTCAGCAAATTGCCCATGACTTGCAAGGATAATCCCTACCATATTTATACCTCCTACTTCTTTTTGTTGTAACAAAATCAAAAATAAAAAAATAAGTGCTTTCCTCTTACAACAGATACATTTGACCGTTACGCAACAACAATTTTATGCTTTTTTGGCTTTGGTCAGCAATTCCATCAAAAAGATTTTCCGATCTGCGGGTACTTTCCGAATCTCCAGTTCGACACCTTGTCCATCCAAAAAATGGAAGGCTTCAATATCTCGTTGATCGACGGACACAAAATTTGTGATCATGGTTTTCCCTTCAGAAAAACTCATTCCTCCGATATTTAGAGAATTCAGTCGGATACCACTTCGGACAATTTTTTCAACGTCTTTAGGATTCGTAAACAAAAGCATCACTTTCGTTCTCGCTAAGAGTCCGCTCTCAAAAATCTGGATCATCTTTTCGACTGTGATGACATTTGCCATGATCCCTGGAGGAGCAGCTTCTTTTAAAAGAAACTTTCGTAACTTATCTTTTGCTACTACGTCACTGATGACGATGATACGTTCAACGCCAGTCAATTTAGACCAGACAGTTGCAACTTGCCCATGGATCAAACGATCATCTATACGTGCTAATCGAATATCCATTCGTAAATCTCCTTCTTTTAAAATCACTACGCAAAACATCTTCCTACTCGTATAGGAAGAATCTCCGTTAAGCACACTTTATTAAAAGCAAGAACCGTGCCAACTTTAAAAAGATACACTGCTTTATTTAATGGTTTCTTATACAATACACAAAAAAAGATACACTACAATAGTGTATCTTTTTTGTGTATATCCTCATTAGTGTATTCTTTTTTCTCTAAATGGTTGTTGATCATCTTCAACAGATAATACACTTCTTCCAACGGAAATTTCACTTTGATCTTTTCTTCTAAATCGTTTAACGGCTCAATTACTTTTACATACAACGGGTCATTTTCAATCAAATGATCCTCTTGTCTTTCGACAGAAAGCGGCTCATCTAAAACGACACGCTCGATCATTCCTGCTGTATGCAAGACCAAGTTGATCATAAATCCGTATTCTTTGACGTCGATACCTGCTGAATCCATTAAGCCATCTGCAAATCTCCAAAGAGGATCGATCAACTTTTCTCCATTGATAAATGTAAAATTCTCAGCGATAAATGACACACATGTCGTTTTAGCTGTCTCTTCATTCAACAACACATCTTCCGTTTCGTCTAATTCTGACTCCAATAATAGTTGATCTAAAATCACTTCAATATTTTGATCAATAAATCGCTCTAAAGGAATAAATGGTGCAGCGATGTGTGGATCAGTGATTCCTGTCGTTGCAATGATTTGATAGTTTTTTTGGATCTCTGGTAGTTTTGTTTTCAAATCAACGATCGACAATGCAATCACTTCTAATTGGGCTTCTTGCCTTTTGCTGACTGCTCGTTCAATCAAAGATTTGATCCGTTGTGCCGTTCCTTCGCCTGACGCACAGATCGCCACTACTGCTTTTCGTTGTTTATCCGTCACTTCTTTACTGACCTCTCCAGATGAAACCTCAGCATAACCTCGAAAATTCTTCAAGGATTCATAAAGTAGATCAAGGTCTGTTCCTAGTACAGAAACTTTACGCACCGTTTCTAAAACTAAAGAAGTCGTGACCATATCGACCGTTCGGACTGGAATACCAGTATCTTGTTGGATCTGTGTATTGAAGGACGCAAGTGACCCCATATCTACTAAAAGAATCGTTCCACTTCCTTCATCTACTTCTTGCACACTACGTTCGATCCGACTCAATGCCGTTTTCGGGTCCATATCTAGCGGCATATCCACTGCACGAACATTATCCGCATCAAGCAACTGTTGCACCACTTGGACCATACTGCTCGCCGTACTATTGCCATGTGCAGCTACAACGACACCGATCCGACCGCTTGCTTGATTCGCTCGTAACGAGACAAGTAAAACGGTCAAATAGTAATCTTCACTTTCTGGGATATCCACTTGGAAATACGCTTCGATATGTTGCCGTACTTCCTTGGCCAACGAATATTCCTCAGGGAAATCGATCGCCATTTCACGAATATTATCATTCGTATGACGCTCTTCCCCTAAATGGATTCGTTTTAGAAAAGAACTGATATGAAGACTCATCGCATAAATAAAGTTTTGTTGAAATTCATAAGGTAATGATTGCTTGACCATCATATAAATCTGATTCGTTACTTCAATGATTTTAGGATCGACAAACTCCGCTAACTTATTGTCAGCATTAAATGAAAATCCATGATCTTTGTAGAATGACTTTAAATGGATATTGATATCCGTTGAGATAAAATGATTGATGGCTTCTTGGTCCAATCCGTCTGACTTCAGCAATGCTGCTTTATCGCCAATAATATCGTATAAATTGTAAGGTAACTCATAAGAGTCCGCCTGTAACTGCATCACATCATCGTTCGGAAATACTGTGATTTTTGGGTCAAGAATCTTAGATAACTCTGCCATCTCTTTCCGATTACTTGCCAATTGGATCAACCCACTACGAATCCCTTCCGTCAAATCATCGATCGTGATCGATATTTCAGGTTTATTCATGTGATTCAAAAATCCACGCGCACAAACTAATTGGATATTCGACTTCAGCTGTCCGATATTCCCGTAAGTGACACTCCCTATTAGCGCTTTCACAACATCTTCTGTCAAAGAGATTTTTCTTTGTGTACGATTGGCTTCGTGAGCAATCATGATTTTGACTAAATCGATTTTTTCATTTGCTGGGCGTCGATCAAAAGCAGGCAACTTGATGTTGATAGGGATACGACGAACGAACGTTTCAAGTAGTGCCGAACCTGGATCTTCCGTCGTGGCACCGACGATCCGAACATTCGCTTCATGAGATTTTGTTGTTTCACCCAATCGACTATACGTGCCATGATCCATAAAGTAAAAAATCATTTCTTGTCCTTCAGGAGGCAGGCGATGGATCTCATCCAAGAAAAGCATTCCACCATCTGCTTGGTCAATGATCCCCATTTTCTCTTCTTCTGCACCTGTAAATGCACCTTTGACATAGCCAAAAAGATGACTCATCAGTAATTCTGGGTTATTCGCGTAATCGGCACAGTTGAAGACGATCAGTTCTGTATCATCTTCCACTACATGGTTCGTTTTAGCAAAATGAAACATCGCATGAGCAAAATAGGTTTTTCCTGATCCCGTTGGCCCAGTGATCAAACAGTTCAGTCCTCTTGGCGGATATAAAATCGCCGCCTTGGCTTGCTCCACTGAGTTTTTCATACTGCCATTTGCCCCGATGATCTTGGCAAAGATATCCTTCGTATCTACTTGAAGACTCGGCTTTTTCACACCAGTCATTTCTTCTTTATAACTTGGTACATATTTGGTTAATGGTTTTTCTGTGATTGGACTCTCTTGGTAAACATACCGAACCGGACGACCATCCATTTTCTTTAGCTTTCCTTCGCGTACTAGTTTGTTAAGATCTTTACTGCTATTGGTACGCTGGATACCCAAAACTTCAGCAATCTCTTGGGTCGTTACGCCTTGATCATTTTCTTCTATTGATAAATGAGCGGTCTTTTCTTTGACATACGTATAAATTCGGTCAATTCGTTTTGCCAATTTTTTCGCCCCTTTTCTCTTGTCCTTGAAACTTAATACTATTGATTTAATCACTATTCGTCAACTATTTATATCAAAAAGGAAGCAAGATACATTCAAAACGACAAAGAACGTTAGTTATTTATTTTTCAAGCAAATAATACACTTTTGAAATAGCAGGATTTTATAGATAGAACTAACAACTGTCTGGCTCTTTTTATTTTTTTCGCATTCTCTTTTCCATATATAGCTGAAGAACATTGCTAAACCACTAATGATAGATGCCCTTCATTCTACAGAGACAAAAAAACCATCTCTTGCTGAGTCGAAACCGGCCCTCATGAGAATAGTCTGATTTAAATCATAAAAAGCCCTATCCCTTGCTATGCAAGGAATAGAGCCAACTGTTCATTAAGCTTCTTGAGCTACTGGATAAACAGACACTTGTTTTTTGTCGCGGCCTTTGCGTTCGAAACGAACAACACCGTCAACTTTAGCAAATAAAGTGTCATCTCCACCAATACCTACGTTCACACCTGGATAAATTTTTGTTCCGCGTTGGCGGTAAAGAATTGATCCACCTGTAACTGTTTGTCCGTCAGCACGTTTAGCACCTAGACGTTTTGATTCTGAGTCACGGCCGTTAGATGTAGAACCGCCACCTTTTTTGTGGGCGAATAATTGTAGATTCATTGTTAACAACATGGTCTGCACCTCCTATTTTCATTTGATTGTTTTTGTTTGGATATGTTCTGGGTTGTCAGCTTCGATCGATTGTAAACCTAATAGGAGATTCTCCAATAAGATTTCAGCAATATTGTTTTGCTCTTGTGTCAATGGTGAAATTACTTCGACGTACAAATAGCCGCCTTCTTCTTCATTCATTTCAACAATCGGTTCGAAACCTGCTAATGAAGCAATCCCGTTGACCGTGCTGATCGCTAATGCAGAAACACCTGCACAGACGATATCACTTCCGTAAGGACCGGCATCAGCATGTCCAGTCAAAGTAAATGAAACGATTTGACCAGCGTCATTTCGTTTAAATGTCCCTTTGATCATTTTTTAGGCCTTCTTTCTCAAACGCAGATTAAGCGTTGATCGCGTCGATAACCACTTTTGTGTATGGTTGACGATGACCTTGTTTGCGGTGTGAGTGTTTTTTAGGTTTGTATTTGAAAGTTACGACTTTCTTTTGTTTGCCGTGTTTTTCAACTGTACCTTCAACTGTTGCACCAGAAACGGTTGGAGCGCCTACTTTCGTAGTTTCGCCACCTACTAAAATAACTTCGTCAAATACAACCTTTTCGCCTGCTTCAACGTCAAGTTTTTCGATGTAGATCGTTTGTCCAACTTCAACTTTAACTTGTTTACCACCTGTTTTAATAATTGCGTACATGCTTTAAAGCACCTCCTTATTTTCATACTTAGACTCGCCATCCAGAGTGACAGGGTGACCTGTGCTTTTAACTCGTTCTGTGCGGTTGTAGCTGTGGAGACCACAATTACAACATTACTAGAATACCAAATCTGGCTTTATTCGTCAACTACTTTTTATGTTGCCAATCATTCGTCAATTGATCGATTTCTTTTTATAATGGATAAGAACAGGAGTTGATGAGATGGATTATCCAAAACAATTAATTGACGAAGCCACGCGCCGTATCCAAGGGTATCACGTAGAAGGGTTTGTTGCAGGCCAAGGTCCTATGCAGCCTAAGTTGATGCTAGTCGGCGAAGCACCAGGAAAAACAGAAATTGAGAACCATATTCCATTTAGCGGTCAAGCTGGCAAAGAGTTGATGAATGCCCTGCAGTCAGTCGGTTTATCTCGAGAAGAAGTGTATATCACGAGTGCTGTTAGAAGTCGCCCCTACCGTATCGTCCAACGGATCAATGGACGGACTCAAAAATCAGAGATCGTCTATCCGAATCGAACGCCTAGTAAAGCAGAAGTGTTTGCCCATGCACCGATCTTGGATTATGAATTGCAACATGTTCGTCCCCAATTGATTGCCACATTAGGTAATATTGGGTTGCAGCGCTTGTTAGGAAAAGACTATACGATTTCAAAAAATCACGGGAAATTGTATACGGGACCAGTCTTAGAGTTGAATCAACAACACGATGCTTACCAGTACTCCAACAAGCAATATAAGGTACTGCCACTCTTTCATCCAGCTGCTATTTTTTATAATCGAACATTGACAGACACTATTTTAGCGGATTGGCAAACACTCGGAGAACTACTTCACCAAAAAATATAAAGACAGCAAAGAACCAAGCAATCCCTTATTTTAGGCGCAATTGCTTGGTTCTTTGTTTCGTCTACCCGATCAGGCAAAGATTTTATCGCCTTTTACCAAGTCTTCGTTGTAATGGGCGATTTTCTTTTGAAGACGATCGTAGCAAGCTTGCATCTCTGCCATCTTTCTTTCCAATTGGGCGCTTTCTTCCATCAGCAAGTCTCTACGAGCAAGGATCGTTTCTTCACCTGCACAATATAAACGGATATACTCGGTCAAGGACTCGATCGACAAACCCGCGCTTCGCATACATAGTGTGAAGTCGACCCAGCGTAAATCTTCTTCGGTATAATCACGGATGCCCCCGGTTGTTCGATTTACCGGTGGAATCAGTCCGATTCGCTCATAGTAACGCAATGTATCCGCAGAGATGCCTTTTTCTTCACTGACTTGTTTGATATTCATTTTATTTCTCCGCCTCCCAGAAATCTGTTACTTTATTTTACCTTACCCCTTGTAACAGTCACAAATCTTTTTTGTCTCGCACATCATCCGACTACGCTTCACCGTCGATCACATATTTTTTGTGCAAGGAGGATAATGCATGGGCTACAGTGCGATGCTGTTCCGTCTTTTGTTTTTCCCAGAGATGTTCCAATTGCTTTTCAACTTCTGGCTGTAACGAAGTGTAAATGATCGTCTGCCCTTGTAAAGCAGCTTTTTCTTGAAATTCTTCAAATAAGCTTTGAGCCGTCAAATCAATACTCGGTACCCCACGCATCGAAAAAATGATTCCTTCTTTTTCTTGTAATTGTGCTAAGGTTGCCTTCAAGCGTTCAGCAGACATGAAGAACAAAGGTCCACTGATATAAACCACCGCCCAATTATCTAACTGTCTTGTTTCTGGTAAGTTCACTCGTTGCCAATCGACTTCTTCAATCGAAATCGTGATGGCTGCGCTCTTAGCAACAAAAAATACACATCCGCTGATGATTCCGATAACGATTGCTATACTTAGATCAAAGATCACTGTACACCCCATCGTCAAGAAAAATAAGAGGATCGCTGACCAGTATTTTTTAGCAAATAGTTCTTTGATCGTTTCCCATTCGTTCATACGCCAAGCAGTAACGATCAACACACCTGCTAGTGCTGGCATTGGGATATTCGACATGATCGGAGCAAAAATCAGCATAGATAGAAACAAGACGATGGCGTGGATCATCCCAGCTAATCTTGTTTGCGCACCTGATTTGATCGCTACACTCGTTCGAGCGATTGCTGCTGTCGCCGGAATCCCACCAAAAAATGGCAACAGTAGATTGCCAATCCCCTGTGCAATCAATTCTTGGTTGCTATCTAATTGACGATTCGCCATACGTCCTGCCGAAGCACCGCACAACAAACTTTCGATCATCCCTAATAACGCAATACTGATTGCAGGGACAAGTACTGTTTGGAACGCTGAAAGGCTAAAATCGCCAAGGGACAACCGATTGTTACTGATCAATGTTTGAGGAATTTCTCCTACCGTTGCGATTGGCCAATCAACAAGCATCATCAAAGCAGTTGTAATGACGATCGCTAGTAATGAACTTGGTATTTTTTGTCCCCATTTTTTAGGATAGAACACCATCCCGATGATCACCAAACTCCCCATTAGAAGCGTTGGAAAAGAGATAGCAAAGCCTAAATCTTGATAGCTAGTCAACTTCTCCATGACATTCGCACCTTTAGACGAGACTCCGAATAAATTATCCACCTGCCCCAATGCGATAATAATCGCGATCCCAGAAGTAAATCCGGTGATGACTGGCGCTGGAATAAACGAAGTCAACGTTCCAAGCCTAAAAATACCCGCAACTAGTAAAAAGCCGCCAGCTAAGAAAGTGGCTAACAAAACCCCTTGCATCCCTTGCTTAGCCGCAATAGACATCAAGATAGCCGCCATCGCACCAGTCGGACCAGAGATTTGATAGAACCCACCTGACAAACCACCAATGACTAGACCGGCAATGACAGCTGTAATCAACCCAGCGGCCGCATCAGCCCCACTTGAAACACCAAACGCCAATGCTAAAGGCAAAGCAACCGCAGCAACGGTGATTCCTGCCAATACATCTTTTTGGAATTTTGAAAGATCATAACCAGTAAATTCTTTTCTCAATAAACGCATATAATTCTTCAACAACACTACTACCCCATTTTCATAAAAAATTTATAAAATGCACGTTATAGGATAGCATATTCTAGCGACCAAAGTAAGGTTTTTCACAAACTTTCATGTTTTTTACATTGAATTCTCCGCATCATTCTTAAAAAAATAGCGTAATGAGTGCAATCAGCGCTAATCCACCTTGTTTGACAATGATCAAGCGATCACTCGTAAAACTGCCATAAGCCGCAACAAGTAAGATATAAATCAATAATAGCCCTGTGATTTCTTTCGGTGCATTTGAAAAATAAGCACCGTATATCAAAGCCACGCCAAGTAAACCGTTATAGATCCCTTGATTCTTAAATAAAGTCTGCACTGACTGCCGTTGTAATTCTTCTTTTGGCATATTGAATACTCGACTAGTTGTTGCAGAGACTGTCGCAAATGTTTCAATGTACATGATATAAAGAAACTCCAATGCAACAAGGGTAACTAAAATCTGAGATAAAAGTGTCATCTATTTTCTTCCTTTCTAAATCAGCGATCGATCCCATTTTTTTAGTTGGCTCGCTGTGATTCTCCGCCAACTAAAACGATCTCCATTTAGATTATAAAGGAACTCTTGTTTTTTTACTTTAACTTCTGCTCGTGACTCATGATTGGTAAAAGAAAAATAAACGTCGACTCATCAATGAGTCAACGTTAAGAGTAGCATATATATTAACGTCATTTATTCGATCATAAAGTTGTGCTTAGTAAGTAACAAGTCATTGGTTCTCCTTCACCTAGATCGATTGGTTGACGACCGAAAATCTGGAATCCTTTTTTCAAGTAAAATTGGTAATTACAATTAGAGTCTGTATAGAGATATACACGTTTATCTTTGTAACGTTTCTTGATTTCTTCTAACAAGCGTGAACCGATCCGCTTACCTTTCAAAGCCGGATCAACCGCAAAATAAGTGATTTCGCCCTCTGGATGATTTGATGCAAATTCATGATACATTTTTTGATTGGCTTGGTCATACGCTCCTATCGCACCTTGGTAACCAGTCAAGCCGATCATTTTTTCTACCATGTTGACAAACAACCGTCTCCCCCATGAAACAGGTACTTTCTTTTCTCCATCGAAGCGAGCAAATATAAAGCCAACAAATTTTCCATCCAAATAAGCACCCAGGGTGACTGTTGATTTCATCAACATTGCTGACAATGCGTACTGGCGATAGAGATAAAGCGCGATCGGATTTTCTGTATAACTCGAATAGTTCATCCCTTGCGCCGCAAATTTACTTGCTGTATCTAAGTCTTTTTTATCGATTGAACGAATCGTTAATTTTTCCATGTTCATCTCTCCTTTAAAACAAAAACTTTATTTCTTGATGTAACTTTATTATAATTACTCAGAAAGCCACTTCCTATAGGCAATTATTCAACATCTGTCCAATAATGAACATTTAGGAAGATACTGTCTAAAAAAGGAGATACGCATGGACCGTCGGAGTACCAAAACTAAACAAGCAATCAAACAAGCCTTTTTGGATTTAACGAAAGAAAAACCGATCAATAAAATCACGATCGCGGAGCTTTCACAACAAGCAGATATCGGGCGAGGAACGTTTTATACTCATTATGAAGATATTTATGATCTTCGTTCAAAAATCATTGAAGAATCGATCTGTATACTGACAGATATCTTCGATCAAACTTACCCAAAAAAAGAGCAATATGACTTTCGCAACTTTGTCCATGCTTTAGTCAATCATGTAGATGAGAACAAAGCTGTTTTCCACTTTTTCTTCAATGATTTCATGGATGATGAACTCTCCGCTCAGTTGACACACATCTTGATAAAAAGAGTCCTGAACGAAGAACAATTAGATGAAAAGGATATCAAAAACAAAGTAGAAGTTCTTTTCTCGATTTCAGGAATCACAAACGTCTTAGCTGAATGGAGCAGTGGTCACTTAAAAGTAGAAAAAGACGAACTGATCACTATTTTAGATGACATCATCACGCGATTCTGATCAAAAAAAGAAGAACACTATCACCTACGGTTGTATAGTCGTTCTTCTTTTCTTTATTGAACCCGTAAATACATACCTTACTGGATTTGCATTAAAAATTCTCTTTGTTCATCCCCTAAAGGAATGATTTTTTTTATGATTCGAAAGCGCCACTTCTTCCCTCCAGCAGAAAAACGCCAGACAACAGATAGTCCACCACCTAAAGCCACATCTTCCTTTTCAATCTCTGCTCGTTCATAGGTGAGATGATCAATGACTTTCGTTTGAAAAAAATTCAAAAATAAAATCGTCACATTCTTCTCATTGATCAATAAAATCACTTTACTACTAATACTATCCATACTCTGCGATTCCGCTAAACAACGGACCATTCCTTGTGACCTGTATGGACGTGTCAAACGATCCATCCATTTTTTTGTGATTAACATTCGTTTTTCCTTTGTCCTCTCCTAAAATATGCCCATTCGATTTTCGACTCAAGAAACGCTAGTCACTATCTGCTCAGACAGTTTCTTTTGATACTTTATTTTATCATAGATATCTGGTTTTCCTACACCAAGAAAAAAGCTCTCTCATCTAGCTCTAAAAAAAACAGCAAATGATTTCAATATCTTTTAGATCAATGATACAATCGCACTTTGTTGATTTTATTATAGGAGGAGTTATTTAATGTTCACGATGTTTCAAGCTGTCACGTTCAATCCGTGGCGGTCGCTCTTAGCACTCATTCTTTTGATTTTGGCTGATTGGGGCATGATGACCGCTAACCCGGTCTTCTCAGGGGCTCTAGATTGGACCTTTTTACCTATCGGAGGTCTGCTTGCTTTGATCTCGCTGATTGGTTGGAAAAATACACAGTCCTTATTTAAAAAAATAAGAAAGAAAGATTGGGGCTGGATCATTTTTGTTATTATCAGTGGTTCTCTACTTTCAGATATTTTTATCTTGATCGGAAAACTGCTCAATCAAACAATGGCTGCGAATGCCGGTGGAGCTGACTGGTACGAAGGATTAAGTGTTGGCGGAGGAGTCCTATATCTATCCCAACTTAGTGTGAGCCTGACTGGTGAAGAACTTTATATTGCAGCGATCTTCGTCCTAACTTTTCTATTACTTTCCAGATTTATGCCTACTAAAGTTTCTATTTTGACCGCTAGTACGATTTCTCTACTCGTTTTCGGTCTCAGCCATTATGCAGTGTACGATGGCAATCTCTATCAATGTATTTTTGTTATCGGCTTAGCTCATGCACCTTCCCTCTACGCATGGCTAAAAACACAAAACTTATGGATCCCGATGCTCGCGCATATCTTATATGATTTGATTTTGTTTTTTATCATTTTATTGTTTGGTATTTAGCATGTTGATTTCTTAAAAATATGTACAGAAAGAGGGGATGACGGGTGGGGCAGCTCCAAAAAATAACCATGAAGAACCGAAAATTACTCGACGAATTTATGGGGGTTTCACACTTATTTCTGAAGGAGTGATTCTGGAACAACATTTTCGTGGTTTTAAGAATCGCTGCTCCATACTCTTATACTTTTCTCACCTTTTGGCACTCATTTGGCACAATATACAAGAAAAACCGCTAGAAACAAAAGTTTCTAACGGTTTTTTACGTCACAGGAGGGATTCGAACCCCCGACCGTCCGCTTAGAAGGCGGATGCTCTATCCAGCTGAGCTACTATGACAGCTTTAGCGGAACAAAAATAATTATAGATAAATAGACAGCTTCTGTCAATACAAAATAGTTATTTTATGAAACAAAAATTTTTATCGTACTTTATTCACATCGCCTTTACCTAAAAAAACATTTGTCATTATTAAGTTTCGGCTACGAGAGAGTAGTTCGACACCAACTATCAACATAGCGCTTGATCAATCCTTTAGGCTCCATCTGTTAAAGAAATACTATAAAAGCACCTAGGTTCGGTTACGAACGGATAGGTGCTTCACGCTTAATTACACTATATCAATTTATAAATCGATTGTTTCAGCCTCTTTCGTGATCAAAATCACACCGTCTCCCAAAGGTAATAACGTAGAGGTCAAATCTGGATGTGCCATAACTACACGTAAAAATTCATTCAATTTACGATGGATTGCTCGTTTCCCTCTCGGAATCTCTTCATCAGCTAAAAGAATCGTTCCTCCTTGGAAAATATCATCAACCATCAAGACGCCACCTTTTTTCAACACGCGTAAGCATTCTGGTAAAAATTCGATATATTTTGATTTTGCACTATCCATGAAAATAAAATCATACGGGCCAGTCAAGGTTGGCAAAATATCGGCTGCTTGCCCTTCTAATAATGTCACTTGATCGGTCAATCCTAAACGCTCATACGTCGCTTTCGCTTTTCTGATCATCACATCAAAGCGATCGATCGTTGTCACATGACCATCTTTTCCGATCACTTGTGCCATCAAACTAGATGAAAAACCAATCGCTGCTCCAATTTCAAGCACTTGTTTTGGTTTGATCTGTCCTAATAAAAACTGTAAAAATACGACTGTTTCATGAGGAATGATCGGCACTTCTGCCACATGTGCTTCCTCTTCAACTTTCCCTAATTCTCCGGTCAACTGTTTTTGTTCTGTCCGCATAAAGTCCAATAATTCTTCTTTTACAACGGGACGATGCATCATTTCATTACGCATACTTCCACTCCTCTTCCAAACATTATACGAAGAAACCTATCTTTCGACAAGAGGAAGAATCGATCGTTAAAAAATCAATCTATTGGATATCAGAAAAGAAATCAGTTTCTTTCTCTCGGCGCTTCTTCAATTCAAGGTAAGTGTGCCAAGCAGTAATTGAGGACAAGCAAACAGCAATGCCTAAGAAAACCCATTTCATCCAATTAAATGCATGCCGTGAAAACAGCAATCCGATGTAAGGAATCTTAAACACAGGTGTTCCAATAATATTGCGGTCTCGAACGGCTTCGACTTCAATCTGCGTTTTCCCATCGGCTTTCGTATAAAAATAGCGATGTTGGTCTTCAATAGCAACGACTCTTCTTGTCACAATATGTTTACCAGAATTCTCATAGTAGGTAATCACATCGCCAACTAATAACGTATCCGCCTTTCTTTTTTGTACATAGATCAAGCTTCCCTCTGAATAGGCTGCGCCCATTGCTTGATCGTCGATGATATGTGGGGTCAATCCAAATACACGAGGAAGCAACACGACACATAAAATCATTGCTAATAAAGACACTAACGTAATTGAGCTAATAAAGGTTATTTTTTTATAGATAGGCACATCGGACCTCCTTCGTAACATTTCATTAAATACATAATATAATAACAAGATATTTATTACAACATTAACACTCAAGCATTATCTTATTAAAGAAAAATAAAACTAATCAACAAAAAAATGTGTTGACGCAGATAAAAATTGACTCTAAAATAAAAAAAGTTTACTCTTGAATTAGAGTACTTACAAAAGGAGATTCGTCTATGGTTCTTTTTAATAACATTTGTAATAAAAATGCACCATTCTCTATAAAACTCAAATGGAGTATAATCATTACATTAACTACGTTATTTATAATCAGCATTACTTATTTTTTCCATTACATTTTCACTCCAGTTGACAGCAAACAAATGTCACAGATCGAAGACTCATGGGTGTATTATTCTGAGTATGATCCATATTTCCAGTTCGATAGCAGCCATATCGACTACATGCCATCGATCGATAAAAATGAACCATTTATAATGGAGACGACTCTACATAAAGATTTGGATGATGCCAATCTGTTGATCAAAGGTAATCACCAATGGCTAAGTGTTTCACTAGATGATACTCTACTCTACAGTCGATCAAAAGATAGTGAAAGAAACAACCCTGGATTATCATTATCGATCATTGATCTTCCAGAATCTTATGTTGGTAAGACATTGAAAATCGTTGTTTCCTCCCCCTACCAGAATTATTCAGGACTGACACCAAACGTTTATTTAGGAACAACCAGTCCTATGATCAGCTTTATTTTTTCACAGTCGATCCCTCAAGTCATTGCGATGATCCTGGCTTTCGTTATCGCCATCGGATTATTGATCTGGACGAGCTATATTCTCTATAGACACAAGAAATTGGATCGTTCATTATTGATTTTAAGTCTATTTTCTTTAGTTCTTGGGTTTGAATCTATTTCGGAGGATATCTTGAGTGGGGTTCTTTTTGAGCCAATCGTTCATTCGATTTTTTCTCACTTATTCGCTATTTTGACTTCTATACTGATCATTTTTTACTATCAATCAAAAATGACGAGCTACCAGAAATGGTATGGCTACTTCTGCTATTTCCAAGCATTTCTTTTTGCCAATATCATTCTTTATTCGTTATTGTCCGACTTTGAATTGCCTGAATTGATGCCATTTGCAAGTGTCGTCAGTGTGGTCAGCACTTTAGTTACTTCCATCGCAAGTATCGGAGAAGCATATAAAGAAAATCGCTTTTTCACTGTTTGTAGTCCTTGGATCGTTTTGATCGCTATTTTTCATTGTATGTTCTATATCCAAACAGCTTTAGGTATCGGGCATACGATCATCAACTGGTCCACTCTTTTATTTGCGATCATCCTGATTGTTATTGTTGCATACAACATCATGGAAAATGTCATGAAAATCGATAGTTATCATAAAGAACGGCTTTTCTTACAAACTAAAACTGATTTGATTGAAACACATTATGCGAAAATCCAAGCACAGATCCAGCAAATCGATCATGCTAAAAATGACTTTGTTGCCCGGATGGAAGCACTCAGTCAGTTGATCGATGCAGATGAACAAGATGAAGCAAAAGCTTACTTAAAGCGAATCGTACAAGAAACAAAACAATTGGATCTGTCCCTATTTCCGACAGGGCACCAACTGACAAATTTGATTCTGGCGAGATATCAAGAAGTGGCGACTAAAAAGAATATCAAAGTCGATTTCCATACACACATTCCCGCTTCGTTACCGATCCAAGATGAAGATTTCACGCAACTGCTTATTCATATTCTCGAGCACTCGTTCCGAGAGACTCAAGCCATTGAGAATCCTTTGCATCGAGAAATCTATTTATCGATCCAAGAAATCAATTCTCAAATCCAGATCCACTGTGAACACAGCATACAATATGAGAAAAATATTTTTTCAAAAGATGTGACAGAAGAATTGATGCGACAGGAGCAGTATGACTTGATGATGATCCAAACTACGCTCGATAAATACAGCAGCACCTTGATCCAAGAAAAAGATAAATGGGTCGATCGTTTAAAAATCAATATCTCTCCTAGCTAAATAAAGACCTTCAAAAGCAGTCAATAGACTGTTTTCGAAGGTCTTTATTTGATGTTTTAGATTTTATCATACCCTCATTTAGTACAAGAGCTCTAATAAGTCCTGGGCTTCGATCGCGCCAAAGTATTTTTTGATATCGATCGTTTCAACTGCTTTTTGTAAAGTAGGTTTGTCATACTTTAAGCCAGTCAATGCTTGTTCAACATCTTTGATATCTCCTAGACCAAAGAAATCGCCGAAGATTTTTACGTCATCAATGATTCCTTCTGAAACATTTAAATGTACCTCGATCGAACCAATCGAGAAGCGTTTTTGACGTGAGAAGTTGAAATCTGGTGATTTTCCGTAATTCCAGTCCCAGTTTCGATAGTATTGTTCAGAAATTTGATTGATTTTCTCCCAATCCTTTTCTGTCAATTCATACGTTTTTACTTCTTCTACCGAAGACACACCGAAGATTTTCAAAAGAATATCTTCACGGAATTCTTCCGTCGTCATTCCTTGTTTTTCTTCAGGTAAGAAAGGTTTGATATTTGTGACACGGGAACGAATGGATTTAATTCCTTTTGATTCGATCTTTTCTTTTTTGACTTTTAACGCATTCACTACTTCGTCAATATCTGAATCGAACATGATCGTTCCATGCGCAAACATTCGTCCGTTTGTAGCGTACATGGCATTTCCTGAGAACTTCAAACCATCGATGACTAAATCGTTGCGTCCTTTTAATTCCGCACCAGAAATGCCTAACTCGTGTAATGCTTGGATGATTGGTTTAGTCACCTTCGCAAAGTCCCGGAAAGAATCCCCGTCATCCGGCATGATAAAACTGAAATTCAGATTACCAAAATCATGATATACTGCGCCACCGCCGCTTAACCGACGTACCACATGGATACCATGTTCTTCCACGTACTCACGATTGATCTCTTCGATCGTATTTTGATTTCGTCCGATAATGATCGACGGTTCATTGATATAAAACAGCAAGATTGGTTCTTCTAATGGCATCTCTTGTAGTAAATATGTTTCGATTGCTAAATTTACTCTTGGATCATGGTTTTCATTTGGTACAAAAATCATTCTTCTCGTCCTCCTAGATATCGAACACTTTATCGACTTCCGCTAAAGCAACTTCGATTCCTTCTCCAGCTGCTTGTTTCGCCTCGTCCTTTAATTGTGTTAAGTCACCGAATTGTGGTAAATGTGTTAAAACCAGTTTTTTGACCTTTGCCGCTTTTGCGATTTCTCCAGATTCTTTTGAAGTAAAATGCGCCTGATGTCGTTCATTTCCTGCAAAAAGATACGTATCCGCCAAAAATAAATCAGCTTCTTCAGCAAACGGTATGAAGCTCTCCAAATAACCGGAGTCTCCTGTAAAAACAAATACTTTACCAGTTGCTCTTTCGACAATGCGCATCGCATAACATACCACTGGATGAATGGTTTCCATGAAAGTAATAGAAAAAGGACCAATTTCAAGTTCTTTTGCTGGATCGTAGGCGAATCCTTGTGAAACTCCAGGCATCGTCAATTGTTCAAAATGACTAGTATCTTTTGCGTGCCCATAGATCGGCAATATTTTTTCCTTGTCTCTTTTTGGATTCAATTGCCACTCGTATTGTAAAACGCCTAGATCTGCGATGTGATCGTGATGGTAATGGCTGATGATCACTGCATCTAAATCAAGTGGATCAAGATGATCTTCCAATTTTACAAGTGTCGTACTGCCTGCATCGATCATTAAATTAAATTGATCGGCTTGCAACAAATAACTCGTCGTTCCTTGTTTTTTGTAAGGATATGCACCTAAGCAACCTAAAACGGTTAATTTCATGACTGATTCCCCCTCAAAAACTTATGCTACCACAATTTCTTATTTTCATAAGAAAAACTGCTTATCCTAAGGAAAAATATTCCATAGGGCTTCCTTTTTCGATACGGGCTTGTTCATAAAATTCTGCAATCGACACATTGACGTAAACAATCACCCAAAGTAAACCGAAAAATAGGGCGATGAATCCGAGAATATACCAACCAATAAAGGAAAGTTGTAAAAGCAGATAGGTCCAAATACGATCCTTCAATAAAAACCAGGCATATCTCAAGCTTTGAATAACTGTCAATTTTGGATAGTCGAACTTTGTCCATGCAGCAAACTGGAATAAACCCATAACGACCGTCATCGCAAATAAAGATACGAAGAACAATAAGGTTGTAAGGACCGCAAAACTCAAATCGATCGTATAATCAGGCATGATTTGTTGAGGCGCAGTATTCCCATTAAAAAGTAGATCAACATACGTATTGAAGCCACCAATCAAAAAGCCCGGTAAAAAAATGATGCCGTTGATCAGCCAATTCACAACTGCATTGAAAAGATTGATAAGTAAAATCGGCACAAAATATTCTTTCTGAAAAACAGCAAACAACAGATTCGGTTTTGCTTGCCCACCTCTGACCACCACCAACGAGATATAATAGACCCCATAAGTGAACGCAAAGACTAACACATGCTGGAGCAAAAAATTGAAAATATTAGATTGTGTGCTACCCGTTGGGAAGAAGCCGCCAAAAATCTCTTGAAGGACGATCCCGATCACGATTGAAAGAAAGATGATCCAGGCATTGATCCCCCACTGACCTTCTAGTGATGCCCGCGCCTTTTTCCGATACTCAGATACCTTGATTTTCATTACTCATAACTCCGGATTTCTGCTACTTTTTCACTATCCAAACGTTTAACTACTTCAGTAACTAATTTCACTGTATTGAAATAATCCTCTTCATGGATGATCGATGTGTGAGAATGTAAATAACGAACTGGAACTGTGATAGCAATAGATGGCACGCCGTTACGTGACACATGCATTTGACCAGCGTCTGTCCCTCCACCTGTGATCACTGTATATTGGAAAGGAATGTCCATTTCTTCTGCCACTTGGATCACAAAATTCAATAATTTTTTATGTGGGATCATTGAAGCATCGAAAATCAAAACCTGTGGTCCTTTACCTAAAACAGAGTCTGCCTCCTTAGGTGACATACCTGGTGTATCTCCAGCAGTTCCTGTATCTAAAGCAATCGCAATATCAGGATCAACTAAATGTGTACTTGTACGAGCGCCTCTCAAGCCGACTTCTTCTTGGACATCACTACCGGCAAACAAGACATTTGGATGGCCTTCTTTGGCTAGATTTTCAAGTACACGTAGCGAAACAGCAGTTCCAATGCGATTGTCCCAGGCTTTTGCTAACAAGAATTTTCCATCATTCATTCGACGATATTCAATGTAAGGAGTGACCATATCTCCAGGACGAATGCCCCACGCTGTCGCTTCTTCTTTGCTTGTCGCACCGATATCAATAAACATATCTTTGATATCGTAAGGTTTATTTCGGACTTCAGCTGTTAAGACATGCGGTGGTTTTGAACCAATCACTCCATGGATGATTTTTCCAGCTTGAGTCTTGATTTCTACTTGTTGTGCCAACATCACTTGACCCCACCAGCCACCAAGTGTTTGAAATTCAATAAATCCTTTATCTGTGATTTTCGTAACCATGAAACCAACTTCATCCATATGTCCTGAGATATATACTTTAGGACCGTTGCCAGAATCATGTTTTGCGATGATACTACCTAAGCCATCATAAATAATCTCGTCAGCGAACTGCTCTGCATATTTTTTGTAGACTTTTCGTACTTCTTCTTCATTTCCTGGTACACCACGCGCAGCTGTTAAATCAATCAATAATTGTTCTTCATTTTTATTCAAACGCTTTCCCTCTTTTCTATACTTAATAGTAGAATTATATCATTTTTCATTCGTTTTTGGGCAGGATATTTGTTTGATTTGTTCCGCCTTATGTTATTGATTTAACCTGTCCAGCATGCCAAAAATGACCCGTAACATCCTTTTTCTTTGGATGTTACGGGTCATAACTTGATCTTACTTACGTGAATGATACTATCGTGTTGGTATTTTGACTTATTTTTCTGGTAGCGTTTCTGGGGATTGCAATTGCCAATCCTTACTATAGAAAGCATCATCCATGTGATAGCTACTCTTCGCTTGCTTTTCTTCTAAAAATGGTTGAATGTATTGATCCGCCGTCAACCAGCCTTGCCAACCAAGATGGATCGTATCTTCCATAAAATAAGGAACACTCGCCATTTTTGTCAAATCGGCGATATGTTGGAAACCTTGTTCCTTTAATTGATACTTGATTTTTTTCGCAAATCCTTGCAACATCTCTTGCGACAAGCCAGTATACTCACTCCACTTTTCATTCACTGGTGGAAGAATGAATAGGGCTTCCGCTTGTTCATTCGCTAATTGTTGCAACAATAATTGGAAATCAGAATACTCTTTGGAAAAACGATAATCCCAATCTTTTTGCGAATCTTTCAACTCATTTAAATGGTTTTTGATCCGAGTAGTATAGAACTCGTTTTTTAGGGCAAAAGGATTATTTTTCGTTTCGCTGGAACCAATCTGCGTCGCAAGTTTTGCCAATTGCTCTTTTTCATAACTCGCAGGTAATGGTTTTGTTGCTTGATCGATCCTGTTTTGTTTGTCTGTCAAACCAATACCACTAAACAATTCATCCTCACGTTTCAAGATATTCCATTTGTCTTCTAACTCTGCAAGCTCTTTATCTCCTGGTGTGAGTCCTTTTTTCACTGTATTTAAAATTCGTGCGATTTCCTCATCATCGGAAACGATCGAAAAACTTAATAATCGTCTGGCCAAGTAACGATCTGTAGGTGTGACTTTTTTTATTGAGAACAACCAATCCAATGTCTGTAACTCCGAATAATGTGTACTGAAATAGTCTTCCTTCACACCTTCTTTTACGAACCATTGAGGCGACACGACCACCACGACTTTTTTATTCTTAAGTTCCTTACTGGCTGAGCGCATCATCATGAATTGGCTCAGTGATTGCGTTCCAGGCGCACCTAATAAAAATGGCTCGTAGCTTCGTTCATATTTTTGGGCTAATACTGAAGGATGAAAAGGACTGATTCGACTCAGTTCACTCGATCCAAGAAAAGGGACATACTGCTTCTCAGCAAAAGCTGTGTTTTTGATTATGTCCCCTCGCAACACATTATCTGACATTGAACTGGCTGCTTTATGGATGATTTCCGGATCAGATACATTCACGCGATAAGATGAGGTGAAAAATACCGCAATCAATAGAAATGCCAGTATCACAGGTCCAAAAATCACAAACAGCTTTTTCTTCATCTCTATCCCTTCAATTCGTTGACTTGGTCAATGATTTTATTTGGTGTTGCCCATTCTTCTCGATCGAATTCTGATACAGGGATCTGAACATCAAGTTGGCCATCAAGCTCCACTAATAATTGGACGGAGCCTAGCGAATCTAATAAACCTTCCCCAAATAGATCCATTTCTTTGTTTTCTTTCACTTCATCTGTCCCTGTAATTTCTGCTAAAATCGTTAAAACTTGTTCTTCCATGTCTATTCTCTCCTTTGAGTTAATTATTTACTTGAAAAATAGTTGATTTAAAAATCCTGAAAAAATCAATAAACTAACACATACTGCTTGAAATGTCATAAAAACAGAAAATGCGTGAGTAAAACGATTCGAAGGAAGTTTCTTCTTCCGTTTTTTCTTATAGCGAATCCATGCGTCTGTCAAACAAATCAACGTCGCATGATAAATGCCATACAAAATGTAGTACCATGTCAAACCATGCCAGACACCCATCAGTAGAAACAAGGCAAAGTAACCGATATTGGACGTCACGATTTTGCTCTTGAACCATTTTTTCTTCATCAAGAAAAACATCAACCGCATATAAACGTAATCTCTAAACCAGAAGGATAACGACATATGCCATCGATTCCAGAACTCTTTGATGTTCCAAGCTAAAAATGGTTTGTTGAAGTTGATTGGTGTATCGTACCCCATCAAATAGCTTGTGCCGACCGCAAAGAAGCTATAACCGGCAAAATCAAAAAAGAGATACAAACTATATACGTACATGTAGCCAAGTAACGACCAGGAGATCCCACCATGAGCTAAGGCTCCTTTTGATACGATGGGTAACAATACCTGTCCAAGATAGTAACCGATGATGAATTTGTATAAGAAGCCCATAAACAAATGGTGGACTCCTTTCTCCAACAATTCCAGATATCGTTCTTTTGTTGGTGGTTGCACTTGGTCTTTCTCAAATCTTCGATAACGATCAATCGGTCCTGAAGAAATGGTTGGGAAAAATAGTAAGAACTGGATATAACGATACGGATGATAGGTCTTGATCATGCCGTCTCTTATTTCCATGATCATTTGTACCGATTTAAATGTTAAATAAGAAATCCCTAAAAAAATAAACAGAGATTCTTTACCTGATAAGACAAACGGTGTGATCTTTGTGATCACTAAAGGTAAAATTGCGAGAACTACCGCCAAATAAAACCAAATACCTTGATTACTTTTTTTTCGATAAGTGAAATAGCACCAGACAAGTATCGATTGCCAGACTACATAGCCAATCAAGGCAAGTCCTTGTTGCCAATACGTTCCTCCAAAACTGATGAATAAGAAAAAGCAAGTTACGACGGCTTGATAAATCGTTAAACGTTTCTGAAAAAATAGCAAAGAAAAAATGATTGGTGCTAACGCGAAACCCAACATTAGAAAGTAATACGGCTCCGCATAAGGAATCATATGTGGGAGATTCATCACCTATTCACCTCAGCAGTCAGTGCTTTACGGTCGATCTTGCCGTTGTTCGTTTGGGGCAATTGGTCAATAAAAATCACTCTTTGCGGAATCATATAATCCATCAAAAAGTCCGATAATCCTTGCTTGATCGAACGAGCCAATTGATAGTTGGCATCTGGAGTCTCTTCATTTAGCACAACAAACGCCACTAATTGTTGGACTTTTGACCCTTGATATTTAGGAACAACGATTGCTTGATTGATCCGCTCATCCTTTAGCAACGCATGCTCAATATCTCCCAACTCAATGCGATACCCGTGCAATTTTACCTGTTGATCGATTCTTCCTTCAATAAAAAGTAAGCCATCTTCTGCTAAATAGCCTGCATCGCCAGTTCGATAGCTTTGCCGCCCACCTGTTGTTTGAAAGAACACTTCTTTCGTTTTTTCTGGATTATTCAAATAGCCTTTTGAAACACTAGGTCCGGTTATCAAAATCTCCCCACGATCGCCTTCTCCTTTTTTCAAAATCGATACAGCCGTATCTGATTTGACATAGCCGATCGGTAACCGTTCGTAGCGAGCCAATATCTCCTTGGTGATCAATACACTAGAAATCGCCACGGTTGCTTCTGTCGGTCCATACGTATTGTAAATATCAGCTAAAGGGAAACGAGCTACTAATGCTTGGGCAGTTTTCTTCGTCAATTCTTCTCCGCAGAAAATAAATGTAGACAGTTCTGGCAAATGTATCGCATCGAATGCTGGGTCCATCAAACACATATCGACAAAGGAAGGGGTTGATACCCAAACATTCAGTTCTAGTTGTGGTAAAACTGTAAATAGTTTTTGAAAATCTTGAACGATTTCCTTAGATAAAGGACTGATGATCCCACCAGAAACCAATGCCGGATATAACGTGAATACCGAGAGATCAAAAGAAAAAGGTGCTTGTGCTAAAAAACGTTCCCCTTCTTTGATGGGAAAATCCGTCAAGACCCAATCCACGAAGCTGACTAAATTATCGTGACTGATCTGTACGCCTTTTGGTTCGCCTGTCGTACCGGAAGTAAAAATCAGATAGAAATTTTCATTCTCTTTTACCGGCTGCTCAAATGGATATTCGACCATCAACGTAATGATTGAATGTAAACAATCTTTATGAATGACTGGTATCTCTGTCTCAATCTCCCAATCATTTAAACTAATGATCATACTAGGTTCAGCCACTCTTAAAATGGCTTCGATCCGCTCCTTCGGTGTTTGGGCATCAATTGGTAAATACGCATGTCCTGCTTTTGATGCACCTAAAAAAGCCACGACCATCTCAAACTCCAGATTGCCAAACACCACGATCGGGCCTTTCTCCAGCAATCGTTTTTCTAAGTAATAACCTAATGCGTCCGAGGACTGCTTCAGCTCTTTATATGTGTAATTTTTTTCTGATGTCTGATACGCGATTCTCTCCGGGTCTGATACTCCCCAAAAATCGATCGCTGCCACGATTCCTTTTTTCTTCATCGTTTCCCTCCTAGAATTCGTTATATATAAAAGTTCCACCTTGGATATTTTTGTAATGATACAAATAAATGAGTACCAATAGTATTGCAGAATAGACAAGGGTCCGAAATATAAATGTTCGCCAATATCGAACGTGCGGTCGCTGCCACCATTGTTTCATCTTTTTTTCCTCCTAATCAAATCCTTAGTCAAATTCTACTCATCCATGTGAAAAAAATACATCTGTTTTACTAACAGAATGCGCTTTATAGCTAACAGTTTTGTCACTAACAAGCAATTGCGCAAAAATAACCAATAGAAAAAGTGAGCCATACGAAAATCATTTCGTATCTCTCACTTTTTAAGTTGAATAGTTATTGTCTCCACTAGATGTGCTTTTGATGGTTCTTCTTATTCCTCAATGATCCGACAATATAAGCGACTCGTCACCACGTAAAAGAGCAGATAAATGACGATCAATACGCCACTGACAAAATATGCCAACCAATAATCTGCCCCTTCGACATATTGGGAAAACACGTTAATCGCAAAAACTGCATGTGTGATCCCTAAGATCATCGGCGGAAAGAACATCAATGCATTTTGTTCATAGATCATCCGATTGGTTTTGCGCTGAGCAATACCTAATTTTGTCAACAACTGATAATTACTACGTTCCGTTTCAGCCTCCGATAATTGCCGAACCATTAAAATACTACCAGTAGTGACGATCACGATCATCCCTACAAACAAGGCGACAAAAATATTGATGCCAATTTGGCGATCGATTGCACGCAATCTAGGATAGCGCGCATTATAATTCAAGCGTGAGGACTGACCAGTCAATTTCGTTTCTGAATACACACTAGCCTCAGCTTTAGAAGGGTCCGCGTGAATGTTTCCAATCAACCCTTGATCAGTGATCTCGTAACTATAATAGATCGTATGTGTCCAATTGGTCGGCAATTCCTCATTGATTCGATCAATGACTTCTTCTTCGTTCCCACCAGTCACATTCCAGTTGATGATCTGATATTCTAATCCATCGACACGTTCAAAGATTTCCTGATCAACGACTAAGGTCGGTCCATAATAGGTCATGCTTTCATCTCCTAAAAATCCAGGAAGTACTTGTTGGATCACTAATTCCTGCTGATCAGGTAGATGGATCTTTTTCCCATAACTGGAAAAATTGCGAAACATTGATTCGACTGCATCTAACATAACAGCATGATCAGTTTCTGTTAATTTGATCTCTGGCAAATTAGGTTTTAGTTCACGAAAAGCCTGATATTCATTTTCTGAGATCAAATTCACCGGTTTGATTTCATTACCCGCAGAGAACGAACCAATATTCATGTCATAATAGCTACCTACTACTTTGTAATGAAAGACGATTTCGTCTGTGATTTTTTGATTTTCTTCTCCTAAAATCGGTCGAAGCTTACTAGCTATTTGAGTATCCAATTGGTAAGCAACAGGCGTCGCGATTTGTTCACCGTGAGCAATAAGTGTTGATATACCCGTCATCCCACCGATCATGGCCAATGATAAACCGATAACTAAAGTGATCAGAGAATTCATGCGCCAATTTTTTAGCTGGTGGATCTGTGTGTTCCCGATCAATAAAAAATTAGTTCCTTTATACTTGAATTTCGATTCACTCAATAAATGGAACAATAACCGAAAAGAATAGCAAAAGAACAGGTACGTACCTAGCAAACAGACAAATAGGATCGAAAATGGAAAAGCGATGATCAATCCGAGACTGACTCTTGTTTCATATAACCGGGTCAATACTTCTCTAAAATTCAATGCAGCGAAATAACTACTAGAGATCATCAATAGACCAACGACCCCTAATAAACGATGCCTTGTCCGTATACGCATCATCGAACTTTCGACTTGTTCTTTCTCCCCAAAGCTGCGAGTCATTGGATAACTCCAAATCTTCCATAACGAATAAAGGGAGACCGCTGCAAGAATGACGAAAAAGACAACGACAGTTTCAACGATCGAAGGAATAGAAACAAAAAAGCGACTCGTGATGTCCATCTTCATCATTCGTACTAAAATCATTTGGAACAATTTTGAGAAAATACTGCCTAACAATATCCCTAAGGCACAAGCAAAAAAACCAATGATCATCGTTTCCAACACATAAATCGAGGAGATCTGAAACTTATTGATCCCAAACAATTGATAGATACCTATTTCTTTTTGCCTTCGGTTGAGAAAAAAACGATTCGCACTGAGAACGAAAAAGAGCAAAACAACAGTAATGATCCAGCTACCTAGATTCAATGTATTATCAATAGAAACATCTTGACTCGCCCGGCGGATCAATGATTGGTCATAAGTCATTGCACTAAATGAATAATAGATCATCGTTGATAAGGTCAAACTAAAGAAATAAACAAGGTAGCCTCTTGACTGTTTTAGAAAACTCTTTGCGGCTAATTTATAAAGCATTGATTTTACCGCCTCCTCCAATCGTCGCCTGCATGTCGATGACCTTTTCAAAAAATTCTTTTCTTGTTCCTCGACGGATGACTTCTGAAAAAATCACCCCATCTTTGATGAATAAAATCCGATTGCAGTAACTAGCAGTATAAGGATCATGCGTAACTAACAAGATCGTTGTTTTTTCTACTTCATTGATCGTTTTCAAGTAATTCAGCAATTCTGTCGCTGATTTTGAATCCAAAGCCCCAGTTGGTTCATCCGCAAAAATCACCTCTGGTTTCACCACTAAAGCTCTTGCTGCCGCAATCCGTTGTCTTTGTCCGACTGACATTTCATCCGGATAACGCTTCATTAATTCTTCGATCCCCAAAAGTTGCGCAACATGTAATACTCTACGTTCCATTTCATTTTTGGCAATATTTTCAACAGCTAAAGGAAGCAAAATATTGTCTTTACCGTTCAATGTATCGATGAGATTGAATGATTGAAAGATAAACCCAATTTTTTTACGTCTAAAATCGCTTAGTTCATGTTTTTTCATTTTAGTGAGTTCATTCCCTTGGATCAACACACTTCCCATCGTTGGCAGATTGATCGTTGATAATATATTCATCAAGGTCGTTTTTCCAGCACCACTTGGCCCCATGATCCCAATAAACTCTCCCTCTTCAACTGAAAAAGAAATATTATCCAGCACTTTGACTGGTGTTTTACTACTTCCATAACTTTTACTTAGATGTTTTACTTCGATTATTTTATTCATCATTTTGTCCTCCACCATTATCCTTAATTGAATAGTAGCATATCCTTCCATTTTTTTCCCTTTTGATTTTGTCACCCCATCACACACGAAAATTACCTTTGAAATTTTTTTATTCAATTTTTTTATTCAAAAAAAAATAATTCGTATTTTTCAAAAGCTGATACCGTACGTTTTCACTTTTTTTCACAAGATAATATACACCATATATAGTATACTCATTCAATTATGCAGTGATAAAACACTATATGTAGCAGATAATCAGTTGCTCCTTTCTTCAATTTGTTTTATGATAGACAAGAACTATTTTGTAGGAGCTGAAGAAAATGAAACGAACAGATCAAGAAATGGCTGTACTCGAAAAACAGCCTGAAACAAAACAAATGACTGTCATCAAACGTGATGGACGCGAGGTACCTTTTGATGAGCAGAAAATAAATGCCGCACTGATCAAAGCAGAAAAGAAAATTCATGGTTCCTTATCTCCTATTACGTATGAAAAGATCCAATCCATCGCTGAACTTGTGATCAAAGAAATCAAAGATCGCTTCGCACATAACGTAAAAATCTACGAGATCCAAAACATCGTGGAACATATCTTGCTAGAAAAAAACGAATATGCCTTAGCAGAAGAATATATCAACTATCGAACAAAACGCGATTTTGCTCGCAGCAAGGCGACAGATATCAACTTTTCAATCGAGAAACTGATCAATAAGGATCAAAGTGTTGTCAATGAAAATGCGAATAAAGACAGCAATGTTTTCAATACACAGCGTGACTTGACTGCTGGGATCGTAGGGAAATCAATCGGATTAAAACTACTCCCACCACATATTGCAAATGCGCATCAAAAAGGCGATATCCATTATCACGATCTGGATTATCATCCATATACTCCGATGACAAACTGCTGTTTGATCGACTTCAAAGGGATGTTGAACAATGGGTTTAAAATCGGTAATGCTGAAGTTGAATCACCAAAATCGATCCAAACAGCAACTGCCCAGATCTCACAGATCATTGCAAATGTTGCATCTAGCCAATATGGTGGTTGCTCTGCCGATCGAACAGATGAATTACTTGCTCCTTTTGCAGAATTAAATTATAAAAAGCATCTGAGCGAAGCCAAAGAATGGATCGAAACATCAGAACGTCAAGAAGCCTACGCAAAAGCAAAAACGAAAAAAGATATTTTTGATGCGATGCAAAGTTTGGAATATGAGATCAATACGCTATTCACTTCAAACGGACAAACCCCTTTTACTTCACTTGGCTTCGGTCTAGGTGAAAACTGGTTTGAACGAGAAATCCAAAAAGCAATTTTACAAATTCGAATCAACGGACTCGGCAGTGAAAAAAGAACGGCGATCTTCCCTAAATTGATATTTACGCTAAAAGATGGCATCAATTTGAAACCGACTGATCCAAACTATGACATTAAACAACTCGCATTAGAGTGTGCCACAAAAAGAATGTATCCAGATATTCTAAATTATGACAAGATCGTTGAATTGACTGGCAGCTTCAAAGTGCCAATGGGCTGTCGTTCCTTCTTACAAGGCTGGAAAGACGAAAATGGCGAAGAAGTGAATGTAGGACGAATGAACCTAGGTGTCGTTACATTGAACTTACCACGGATCGCTTTAGAAGCAAATGGCGACCAAGAAAAATTCTGGCAATTACTGTCAGATCGTTTATCGATCATGAAAGATGCCTTAGTTTATCGTGTTGAGCGCTGTAAAGAAGCCATCCCTGCTAACGCTCCGATCCTTTATATGTATGGTGCATTTGGCAAACGATTATCTCGGACAGACGCTGTAGACGAATTATTCAAAAATCGTCGTGCAACAGTTTCAATGGGCTACATCGGACTTTATGAAGTTGCTGCTTCTTTCTTTGGCGGTGAGTGGGAAAACAATGCCGAAGCCAAAAACTTCACTCTTGATATCGTGAAAAAACTCAAAGAAAAAGCAGATGATTGGGGCAATGAATACGGTTATCACTTCAGCGTGTACTCTACGCCAAGTGAAAGTTTGACCGATCGTTTTTGTCGATTAGATACCGAAAAATTCGGACTCGTTGAAAATATCACTGACAAAGAATACTACACAAATAGTTTCCATTATGATGTGCGTAAAAATCCAACACCATTTGAAAAACTTGAGTTTGAAAAAGACTATCCAAAATACTGTTCAGGCGGCTTTATCCATTACTGTGAATACCCAGTCTTACAACAAAATCCTAAAGCGTTAGAAGCTGTTTGGGACTTTGCCTATGATAAAGTCGGCTACTTAGGTACCAATACACCAATCGATCATTGTTACCAATGTGGATTTGAAGGAGATTTCCAACCAACAGAACGCGGTTTTGAATGCCCAGAATGCGGCAATCATGATCCAAAATCATGTGACGTAGTCAAACGAACATGTGGTTACTTAGGAAACCCACAAGCCCGCCCAATGGTCCACGGCAGACACAAAGAAATCTCGTCACGCGTCAAACATATGAAGTAAGGTTGTGAAAGAAGTGTTGCTTCTTGAACACCGTCGATAAAGTTGTGAAAGAAGCGTTCAGCACTGAGTAATAAGACCAGTGCATCCGATTTTCTTACACTCTCTACAACTTTAAAGAACCTTTATAACGAATACCATTTTATAATGAAAGAAGTTTTACTATGAGAAATCCTAAACCAAAAGAATGGCTGGCCCAAGATTATAGTCATGACTATATCGCCGATTATAAACCGTTCAACTTTGTGGATGGCGAAGGTGTTCGTAACAGTTTGTATGTCAGTGGCTGTTTATTTGCTTGTGAAGGTTGTTTTAATAAAGCTGCTCAGAATTTCCGTTACGGCAAACCATTCACTACAGAATTAGAAGAACAGATCATGGCCGATCTGCGCAATGATTATGTACAAGGATTGACCCTCTTGGGCGGTGAACCTTTTTTGAATACAAATGTTTGTCTACGTATAGTCGATCGGATTCGCCAAGAATTCGGTCATCGCAAAGATATCTGGTCATGGACCGGCTATACATTTGATGAATTATTACAGGATTCTGAAGATAAACTTGAACTGCTCTCGAAAATCGACATTTTAGTCGATGGTCGTTTCGAATGGTCAAAACGAGATTTCAAATTGCAATTTCGTGGAAGCAGTAATCAGCGAATCATTGACGTCCAACGATCACTCGCTGAAAAACAAGTAGTCATCTGGGACAAATGTACAGATGCGACACAAACGTATGAACAAATAAAAAAACAAGAGTTAATTTAAACATACTCTATTGCTTTCTATAAATAGCGAATGCCCCAACTAAGCCTAAATACACTTTTATTTTGGCTTAGCTGGGGCATTTCCTATTCTATTTCAGATTCCATATCATTCGTCTCCCACAAAGGTAAAACAATATTCTCATACGTCATCGGGTCTAAATTCGTCAACGTGATACCTAGTAAACGAATCCCCTTTTCGATTCCTAAGATTTCTTCCCATATCAAGCTTGCTTGATAAAACAGCGCTTCTTTTTTATAAACATATTCTGGCAATGTCACTCGTTTCGTTACCGTGGAATAATCAGTGTAGCGTACCTTCAAAACAACCGTTTTTCCATGCTTCTGGACACGTCTTAACGAGGCTTCGACTTTCTCAGCTAACTGCCTCAACTGCCCGAGAACTTCCTCTTCTGTTCGTAATGGTTGGCCATACGTATGCTCTTTTCCCACTGACTTACGCTCTCGTGTGACGTTGACTGGTGAATCATGGATACCTCTCACTTTTCGATACAATGAATACCCCATTTTACCGAACTGTTGGATCAACATCATTTCGCTGCATTTATAAAGGTCTTCCCCTGTAAAAATACCTAATTCGTGCATTTTAGGGACCGTTTTTTTGCCAACACCATGAAATTTTTCGATTGGTAAAGCTTTTAAAAAATCTATCGCTTCTTCGGGGGTGACAACTGTCATGCCTTTAGGTTTTTGAAAATCTGAGGCAAGCTTCGCTAGAAATTTATTGTAACTGACACCAGCAGAACAAGTCAGATGGACGGTTTGCCAAATATCAAGTTGGATCATGCGAGCAATCTTGATCGCCGATTTACAATCGATTTTATTATTCGTGACATCTAAATAGGCTTCATCAATACTTACCGGCTCGACCAAGTCCGTGTAGCGATAAAAAATCTCTCTGACTTCTTTTGATATCTCACTATATTTTTGATGATCTCCCGGTTTGAAGATCGCATCTGGACAAAGCTCGTAGGCTTTTTGGGCACTCATAGCAGAATGGATACCGTACTTACGTGCTTCATAGTTGGCCGTGGTCACTACTCCACGTCCACCTGTATCACTGGGATGTCTGGCGATCACTAATGGTTTCCCACGAAGCTCAGGATGATCCCGTTCTTCAACAGACGCGAAAAAAGCATCCATATCGATATGAATGATTTTTCTAGACGTATCATTATGTAACGGAAACTGTAGCTCCATCAGACTCACCCCACTCCATTATACACGAACCTTTGTTCCCTTTCAAGTGAGGTGGTACTTCTGTAACTAACTATGTCTATCTTACTCTGTTTATTTTCTGAGAACAAAAAAGACTATTCAAAAGGTATCTGGAATAGAAGTAACCTCTTCGAAGAAACACTTCTGTCCCAACCTCAAACTTTTGAACAATCTTTTTCGCTAAATTTCTACTCATCTAGTTCATGGAACTGACGATAAACTTCTTGTTTCTTGATCCCATTTTTTACTGCGATCGTTTTGATTGCCGCATTCGGCTTTTCACCTTGATCAATCAATTGTTGAACTTGCTCTTTCAACGTACCTTGAAGTTGTTCAGTCGGTGCAATTTCTTCATTGCTTCCTTCAACGAGTAAACAACATTCTCCTTTGATCGGCTGATTTTCTAAATAAGCCAGTAATTCTTCGATGTCTCCACGTAAGTATTCTTCGTGGATTTTCGTCAATTCACGGCAAAGTACAACTTGACGATTACCAAATACTTCTAACATATTAGTCAACGTTGCGGCTACACGATAAGGTGATTCGTAAAAAATCAAGGTTGCTTTTTGAGCGCCAAGAGAGGTCAGTACCTCTTGCTGTTCCTTTTTCTTTCTAGGAAGAAAACCATAGAATAAAAATGGTTGTGGCACCAGTCCTGAAGCAATCAATGCAGTTATTCCCGCTGTCGGTCCTGGTAACGCAACGACTGGAATATCTTCCTTGATACAAGCAACAACCAGCTCATGTCCCGGGTCACTGATTGACGGCATTCCCGCATCACTTACTTGTGCAATCGTTTTGCCTTCTTTTAACCAGTCGATCAATTGTGGAATACGTTCCTTATAATTATGTTCATGCAAACTTTTTTGAGGTGTTGAGACCTCGAAATGGTTCAACAGTTTTTGTGTATTGCGTGTATCCTCACTCGCGATCATATCAGCTTCCTGTAATGTTCGCACACTACGGACGCTCATATCCTCTAAGTTCCCGATCGGTGTAGGAACGAGATAAAGCGTTCCAACTACATGATTCCCTTTAAAACTCTTTTGATTATGCATATGATTCTCCTTATTAAACAGATTGACACTCCCACGACTTAAGGCGCAAGCCTCATTCCTTAGGGATTGAGGTGGGATTCTTTGGTGCTAAACCGTACGCTGTCCATTTCTGTTTTGTACTAGCCCAAAGCTAAGGGTATGCCAATACCCCATCCTAAACCAGAGCATATAGCTGTTTAGGCTACTTGACTTTTACCATCAAGTACAGGTGCATAAATAATATTTTTAGCACCGACAACATCACGATGTCCAACATAGCCACAATTAATACAATGATACCTACGGTCTTTTGCACGATGTTTCTGTCCGCAATCTGGACACCTCTGACTTGTATAGGCGGGATGAACATATTCAACTTTGATACCTACTAAATGTGCTTTGTATTCAATATAAGAAGCTAAACGATAGAATGACCAATTACTTAAAGAATGGTTGTTTTTACGACTTTTTCTTGTCTGTTTGCGAATATTCGCCAGTTTTTCTAAGCGAATCATTCCCACATTGTGGTTGATCGCAAAATTTATGATTTCACGACTAATTTTATGGTCTTGGTCTTTCATCCAACGTTGTTCTTTATCTTTAGATTTTTTTATAGCATTCAGCTTTTTAGCATGACCTAATTCTTTCCTACGGGAGTTATGATAACGACGAACATATTTGTTCATTCGACCATTACCAGCAAACTTAACTTCATGTTCATCTGTGCAACATACTGCAGGTATTTTTATCCCTAAATCTACACCCATTGTTTTAACAGATGTTGTTATTCTTTCTGAAATTTCAATCGAAATTTGGGCTATGTACTTATTCCCTTTTTTAGTGATTCTTAGTGTACCGACTTTACTCGCTTGATTTAACAACGAACGTTCATACGCTAAGATGGTTGCGGGAATTTCAATTTTTTTAGATTTACCATTAATCACAAAAGGCATACGGATGCTCGACGGACAAACAGTGAAGTTTTGATTATTCCATATAATAACTGGCTTTTTCAATACAGGAATCTTTTTAAATTTGCTTTTCTTTGCTTTTTGAAAAACAGATTTGGCCTCACGAATCGCTTGATTTTTAACAGCACTATTGAGGGACACGTTAATGTCCTTAGATGATTTTTTGGTGATTTTTTCATTACTCACCATTTCTGAAACTAGAGAATTAACTGTCGCAATATAGACCAAAGAAGAAGAGCGGATTAACTCTCTATCTGATTTCGTCGGTTTCAGTTTTATTTTCACTGTCATGGATTGAGTCATGAAATGTTCACCTCTTTCGTTGATTTTCAACCTATCGTTTGATTGTTTGACTAGATGCGGTGGATACGAAATAACTGCGTGTCCACAGGCTAGGCATCGCTTTTAGCTCTGGGAATTCATCACGCAAAATTCTTGAAGTTCCACCTTTCACTTTCGCCATTATATCCGCAGGACTATA